>UQYE01000021.1:0-31571 GCA_900545145.1 uncultured Collinsella sp.
CCCGCGACCCCAACCTTGGCAAGGTTGTGCTCTACCAACTGAGCCATGTCCGCTTACGAGGATTAATCTTACGTGATACCCGCATCCTATGCAAGAACTTTTTTTAAAAAGTTTTGCGGCGCCCTCGCGAACCTCGCGAAGACATCAGCCACCACGGAAAGCACAGGCAAACGCAAACTCGCCGCAAGAGGCCCTTACATCTCACCGAGCATGATCCAGGCAGAGCTGTCCTGCGCGAGCCTGCCGTCTGCAAGCGGTGATGAAGTGAGCAGGACCCTGCCCGCCGGCAGCTCCACGGGTGCTGCACCGAAGTTCGTCACACACGCCCAGCCGTTATCGCGGCGATAGGCAATGACGCCGCCCTCAGCGCCCTCGGCACCATCCGCAAGGCCGGTGCACCCGTCAAGATCGAGCCACGCAAGATCGTTGGCGCACCCGCGCAGCTTGCGCCGCAGCCAGAGGGCGTCACGATAGAGCGCAAGCATCGATGTCGGGTCCGTTTCTTCCCTATCGGCAGCATAATAGGAGAACCATGCAGGCTGCGGCAGATGGGGCGCCGCATCGGCGTCTGCCGGCGAAAACCCAAACGATCCGCCCTGCGCGGGATCGTCCGCTGCCACCCACGGCAGGGGCACACGACAGCCGTCGCGCCCCTTCTCGCGCTTCGGTCCGCGCGTATTGGTCGCAGTAGGATCTTCGAGTGCAGCCCACGGAATGTCAGCCACCTCAAAAAGGCCGAGCTCCTCACCCTGATACACGTATGCCGAGCCCGGAAGCGCCAGCTCGAGCAAAAGGGCCGCCCGCGCGCGGCGCTCGCCGAGTTCACGGTCCTCGTCATAAGACGACCCGTCGCGTAAGAGCCAGTCGAGCGCAATCTGGTGGTAGCGCGTCGCCTTGATCTGCGGCAGGGCATAGCGCGTCGCCACGCGCGGCACGTCGTGGTTGGAGAGCACCCAGGTCGAGGCGGAATCGGATTCTATAGCTGCCTTCAAGCCCTCCTCGATTGCAGCGTGCATGTCATCATAGGTCCAAGTGGCCTTGGCAAACTCAAAGTTGAATGTCTGGCCAAGCTCGCTGGGACGCGCGTAGAGATACTGGCGCTCGGGCAGCACCCACGCCTCGGCAACGGCGCTGCGTGGCGGATCATAGCGGTCGAACACGCGGCGCCACTCGCGATAGATCTCGTGGACCTCGTTGCGGTCCCACAGCGGATGGGTGCCGTCCTCAACCATGTCATCGCCCTCGGTGAGATGCCACCGGTCGAGGTCATCGCGGTCGAGATCCTTGGCGAGACCGTGCGCCACATCAATGCGAAAGCCATCGACGCCTCGATCGCTCCAAAACGCCAGGACGTCGCAAAAGAACGCATGAACCTCGGGGCACGACCAGTCAAAGTCCGGCTGCTCGGGCGTAAACATGTGCAGATACCACTGACCGTCCGCGACGCGCGTCCAGGCGGGGCCGCCAAAGTTGGCATTCCAATTGGTGGGAGGCAGCTCGCCATGCTCGCCGCGACCATCACGGAAGATATAACGGGCGCGCTCGGGCGATCCGGGGCCGGCGGCAAGAGCGGCTTTGAACCAGGGGTGCTGGTTGGACGAATGGTTGGGCACGATGTCGACGATGACCTTGATGCCGTGCGCGTGAGCCGCAGTGATCATGTCATCGAAGTCGTCAAGCGACCCGAGACGTGGGTCGACATCGCAGTAGTCCGCCACATCATAGCCGCCATCGACGAGAGGCGATGGGTAAAACGGGCTCAGCCAGATGGCCTCGATACCCAGCCGCTCAAGATAGTCCATCTGCTGGGTAATGCCCGCGATATCGCCCAGACCCGAACCAGTCGAATCCTTAAACGAGCGCGGATAGATCTGATAGATCGCGGCATCGGACATCCATGGGCGCGACGAGGACTTTTCTGTAGCCATGGGATGAGTCTCCCTTGCAACGAGGTTTTGCGAGATGCCCACGATGATACGCCCAAAGCGGACATTCGCGGCAAACAACGCCACAGCCACGCCCCAAAACGCTCGCTCCCTCTCGGGTTCGAGCCCAAGCGATGGGTACGAAAAAGCCCGGCTACCGTAGTAGTCGGGCTGCTGCGTTTGGAGCGGACAACGGGGCTCGAACCCGCGACCCCAACCTTGGCAAGGTTGTGCTCTACCAACTGAGCCATGTCCGCTTGCGGGTTATTAATTTACGCGAGTTGTCCAAAAGACGCAAGTACTTTTTTCAAAAAACTTGTCTGCCGCATGTTCTTAGTAGCTAAACGCGCTAAAGCGATTGGCTAGGCACACGACTCCAGCGCTCCGCTAAACAGCTTCACCATCTGCACGCGCGTGCCGGCGCCGTCCGTACGACGAGCAACCTCCACGTTATCGACGAGCATACGCATAAGCTTGATACCACGGCCGCGCTCCTCTGATGCGACCGGTTCGCTCGTTTCATCGATAGAATAGCCGGCACCTCGATCAAGCACCTCAACCACAACGCGATCGCCATAGGCCTGAACCGTCAGGACGCACCCGATACCGCCCGCATGGTCATAGGCATTACCCAGCGCCTCCCCCGACGCCAATGCGACATCGTAGCGCTCGTCACGGCGCAACGGAAGCGATTCAAGGAGTTCGGCGATGCGATGTCGGTAGTATGGAAGATTCTCGATACCCTGACGGACCTCGACGCTCTTACTCCAGCGAGGCAGCTCCCCCACCGGAATGGCGGGAATAGGCTCCCGTGTCGGCCCCGCGACATGAAGAATATCGACAAGACGAGCAATCTCCAAAAAGCGAACAACTTCACCCGATGCATTGACGAGCGAGAGCAGGCCTTCTCGCCTCATGAGCTCACGAGCGCGCGTAAGCAGGAATGCCAAGCCCGTCGAATCGATAAAGCTAACAGCCTGACAGTTGATGACGACACGACGCACGCCGCGGCCAATCAAAGCATCCAACCGCCGACGCAGCGCAGGCACCGTGGCGATGTCGATATCGCCTGGTGGCGTCAAAACCGCTATGTCATTCCACTCATTCATACGACTATGGTTCCCCAAAAAAGCCCACTCGATGCATTCGTTTCCCCAACCGTACGGATTCAGCCCGCCCAGCGTCGTCTATGAACGACCCCGTAAAAACTCAAGGGACACCAATGCAATGTCATCGTCCAGCGCCGATTCGGTAAATCGGTCGAGCTCGCCCAAGACCTTGCCGCAGATTCCCGATACGCCCTCACCCGAGACAGAGAGCAGAAGGTCACGAAGGCGCTGCTCGCCAAAAAAAGCACCCGAGCGGTCACGTGCTTCGATTGTTCCGTCGGTGTACATAAATAGCATGTCACCAGGAGCGAACGTAAACACGCCTGTCTCGTATACCATGCTCTCAAAGGCACCGATTACCCCCGATTGGCATCCAAGCAGCTCGACCTCCCCCCCACGGGCCTCGCCGCCACCCAGCGGCATCGACTCTGGCCTGATGACCATGGTCGGAGGATGGCCCGCCGAACAATACGTTGCGCGTCCGGCTTTAAGGTCAATCTTGGCGATAAAGGCCGTCACGAACGTCTCGACCCTTGAAAAGCCCATGAGCATGCTGTTAAGGGAGCGTGCCATGCGGGCCGGCCCAGCGCCCTCCCAGGCATATGCCGTCAGGGCCGTCTTGACGAGCGCGGACATCGATGCAGCCTCAATGCCTTTGCCAGACACATCGCCCAGAATCATGACGGCGCAATCGTCGGGAAGACGGATGAGCGTATAGAAATCGCCGCCGACCAACGCCGAGTTCGTGGCCGACAGGTACACCGAATCGGCGGCGATTCCCGGAACATCCCCCAGTGAATTTCTCATGCCAATCTGGAGGGTCTGAGCGATATGGCGCTCCTCACGCTTTTGAGATTCGCCTTCATAGATCAGTTCAAAGTCATGGGCCAAGTGCACCAAGTAGTCATATTCAAGGTCATCAATCGGCTCTTGGCTGCCATCACGAAGCAGCAGCGCACGCGTCGTCGGCCCCTTCGCAACAGAAGCAGGAACGATTGCGTCGTTACTGTGCTTGCCATCGCCCTCAGGGCGTGGGCGCCCCGCCTCGATGCCGGCGTCGACGTAGAGACCCTGGCAAGGCAGGCCATGCGCTCTAAGCCAGCCTCCCATAGGCATCGATTCGTCAACGCGAGTTATACGGACGTGTTTAAGGTCCTCGGCACTCGTGCCGCCCAAAACAGATGCCTCAAAGCCATCAGGGGCAGCCCCCAGACGTGCCGCTGGCGCCGTCGTGGAAAAGAAAAGCTTCTCGGGATCGTCCGGCAAAGCAACGCGACTGCCGCCTTCAAAATCTATGACGTAGGAATCCAGACTGGCGTCATACTCAACAGGGCAAAAATGGCAGTTGAGCATATTGCAGATCTCGGACGACACCGCCTGGGTAGCCGCGGCGGAATCGTCTAGAAAGGTAAACAACTCATCACGCAGCACATTGAGGGAACGACCAAGCTCGGCCGTGCGACGGGAGCGAAGGCTCGATGCCATGCCGACCAGCTGGATAGACAGGTAATCGCAAATGACCTCGAGCACATTAACGTCATAGGCGAGCGGTGCCTGGGGGCGTTTCCAACCAACTTCCAGCACGCCGAGGATCTGCGTACCGTAAAAAACGGGAAGACAGATTTCACTGCGGTACGGAGGCATATCCTGCATGCGCAACAGGTGCTTTGAACGATTATCCAGGTCCATGAACATACCGGAGGCGACCTTATCACCCTCAAGGTCCTGTTGAATCGACAAGCGACAGGCACGCGACTCACGAAGAACATACGTCGGAATGCCAGCGCCATAGGGCAAAAACTCAGGAAGGTAGCTGTCGTACAGCTCCTTGGAAACACCGCGAAGCTTAAAGCCGCCGCTCTCAGAAAAATAGATAGCGGCACCCGAAGCATCGAGCGTTCCTACAAGCTGGTTCAAAACGGTATCAAGCAGGCTGGGTAACTCATCGGAGCCCACAGTGCTCATAATGACCGAGAGCGTCCCAGAGAGACGCTTGTTCGCCACTCTAAGCTCCGATAACGCACGCTTGAGCTGACGGTCGTGAGAATACTGTTCCTCGATACTGTGAAGCGCCACCAGGACACGTGGTGCGCGGCGCCCAAAGATGCGTGGAGGCGTTACGGAGCCCGCACGAACCAAGACGGGAATAAAAGAGCCGTCACTTAGCTTGAGCATCAGTTCGTTCTCGGAACCATCAGTTTCAAATGGCAGACGATGTTCCGTCGCACGTTCAAAAGCGGACGAGTACAGGACGTCTTTAACATCTCCACCGATGACGTCGGCGCGTTCCTCGCACATCAAACCAAGTAAGCGGTTATTCACATGCAGAATGGTTCCGTCGAGCTCGCAGATGATGACAGCATCGCTCGTGATCTCGACTAGTTGGGCAACGTCTGCCCACTCGTTGCGTTCAAGCGTTTCCATCGTGGACCCCACCGTCTATCGGTAACAAAAAAGCCTCCGAAGAGGCTTCTCAAATGCGATGGTGTCGGAGGCGGGACTTGAACCCGCATGACCAAAAAGCGGTCACTAGCACCTCAAGCTAGCGCGTCTGCCAATTCCGCCACTCCGACATGCTATGTTGTTGATTCGCGCTTCGTTTTGTTGGACCCGCGCGTTCAACGAGGAAGATAATAACCTATGATTCGAGAACTGTGCAAGCACTTTTTTCAAAAAAGTTTACGAATTTGTAATTGCGCAGGTAAACCCACCTGTTCGGGTAGGAATGAGGCTGCTTTCCAACGCGTCCTTGGGCATGCGGCATTATTTTGATCCGCGCTTCGCGCTACAAAATAATGCCGCCCCCTGCGGAATGCGTTGGAAAGCGACCTCATTCCTGCCCTAGGGGCACATGCTTCATGCACAGTTCTCAAACATGTTCTGGGGGCTGATATAAATTTAGTGGCTCGACTTTGCCGAGCCCTTATACCGAGCCCTTATATGGGGAGGCCGGAGCCAAGGCTCCGGCCTCACTAACTGTCCTATTAGATTAAGTGAGCGATCAAGGAATCGCACTCCCCTCTGCAGCGTTAACGCAGGGCCCGCTCTGGAGTTGCCTTTCAGAACATTCCGCAGACCAGGAAGCCCCCTTATCCGCAGCTCCGAAGGAGCAGGATAAGAGGGCTTCCATGGTCGAGGACGTTCTGAAAGGCAATTCCAGAGCGGGCCCGGACGGTTCACCGACTACAGGTCGATGTGCGATTCCTTGATCGGGAACGGCTCGGCGAAGTGGCACGCGCAGCAGTGACCCGGGGCAACTTCCTTAAACTCTGGAAGCTTCTCGGAGCAGATGCCCTGCGCGATCGGGCAGCGAGTGTGGAAACGGCAGCCCGACGGCGGATCCAGCGGTGAGGGCGGATCGCCGGCAAGAATGATGCGCTTGCGGGTCTTCTGGATATCAGGATCGGGCACCGGCACGGCAGACAGCAGTGACTGCGTGTACGGGTGGTGCGGCTCGCTATAGAGTGTCTTCCAGTCCGAAACCTCGACCATCTTACCCAGATACATAACGGCAACGCGATCGGAGATGTGCTGCACGACGGACAGGTCGTGGGCGATAAACAGATACGCCGTACCGAACTTGTCCTGAAGTTCCTTGAGCAGGTTCAGAACCTGGGCCTGAATGGAAACATCCAGAGCGGAAACGGGCTCGTCGCAGATGATCAGCTTGGGCTTCAGAGCGAACGCGCGGGCGATGCCGACACGCTGGCGCTGACCGCCCGAGAACTCGTGCGGATAACGGTTGATGTGCTCGGGGTTCAGGCCGACGACGTCCAGCAGCTCGCGGACGCGCTCAATGCGCTCCTCCTTAGTACCCACGCCATGAATGGTCATGGGCTCGGAGACGATCTCGCCAATGGTCATACGAGGATTGAGCGAAGCATAGGGGTCCTGGAAGATGAACTGCATCTCACGACGCATGTCCTTGATCTCATGCTTGCTCATCTCGGCAACGTCTTTGCCCTGGAAGAACACTTTACCTGCCGTCGGCTTGGTCAGGCGCATGATGGTGCGGCCCGTGGTGGACTTACCGCAACCAGACTCGCCGACCAGGCCAAAGGTCTCGCCCGGATAAATCTCGAACGAAATGTCATTCACAGCAGAGACGACACGCTTGGAGAAGCGCTTGGCGAACATGCCGGACTCAGCGGGAAACTCCTTAGAGAGGTGCTCGACCTTCAGCAGTGGAGTACGCTCGTTGGTATCTGCCATTACGCCTCGCCTCCCTTCTTGGAATCCTTGCGCGTACGGGACGTCTCAGGAGCGTTCTTGAGGAACTCGGGGTCACCGGAGTAGTGGCACGCAGAGTAATGACCAGACTCGGTGACAACGCGCTCGGGGCGCTGCTTGCGGCACTTGTCCGTCGCATAGGGGCAACGAGGAGAGAAGACGCAGCCCTCAGGCAAGTTCATGAGCGAAGGCGGGTTGCCGTGAATCGGCGTCAGCGGCTTCTTCTCATCGATGGCCTGCTCCGGAATGGAACGAATAAGACCCCAGGTGTAGGGATGGCGGCTCTCGTAGAAGATTTCCTCAGCAGTACCGAACTCGACGGGACGGCCGGCGTACATAACCATGATCTTATCGGCCATATCGGCGACGACGCCCAAGTCATGGGTAATCATGATAATGGCGTTGCCGTTCTTCTGCTGCATCTCCTGCATGAGCTCGATAATCTGAGCCTGAATGGTAACGTCCAGAGCCGTCGTGGGCTCGTCGGCAATCAGGATATCGGGATCGCAGGCAAGAGCCATGGCAATCATGACACGCTGACGCATACCGCCGGAGAACTGGTGCGGATACTCGTTGACGCGCTTCTCGGGCTCGGGAATACCCACGAGGTCCAAGAGCTCGGTGGCGCGCTTGAGCGCCTCCTGCTTGGAGTAGCCACGGTGCAGACGAAGGCCCTCGCCCACCTGCTTGCCGATCTTATAGACCGGGTTCAAGGAGGTCATAGGATCCTGGAAAATCATCGCGATATCGTTACCGCGAATGTGCTGCATCTCTTCCTCGGTCATCTCAAGGATAGAACGACCGCGATAGCGAACGTCACCGCCCTCAATCTTTCCCGGAGGCATCGAGATAAGACCCATGATGGTCATGGCGGTCACGGACTTACCGGAGCCGGACTCACCGACGACACCGAGGGTCTCGCCACGATCGAGCGTGTAGGAGACACCGTCGACAGCGCGAACAACGCCATCTTCGGTGTGGAAATACATCTTAAGGTCATCGACCTCGAGCAGATGCTGGCCCTCGGGAACCGGCTGGTCCTTCAGGTCCACATAGTTCTTGTTCTTCTTCATCCTTATGCGTCCTTCATCTTGACGTCGAGGGCGTCGCGCAGACCGTCACCCAGCAGGGTGAAGGCGAGCACCGTCGAGAGAATTGCCAGACCGGGCATGATCATCATCCAGGGAGCAGTCAGAAGATACTGCTGACCGTCCTGAATCATGGAGCCCCACGAAGGCGTAGGCGGAATAACGCCCATGCCGAGGAAGGACAGAGCGGACTCGGTCAAAATGGCACCACCAATGTTCATGGTCGCGTAGACCACGATGGAGGCGACGGAGTTCGGGAAGATGTGACGCACGACGATACGAGCATCGGATGCGCCCATCGCGCGCGCAGCGTCAACATAGTCGTTTTCCTTGACCGTCAGGATCGCGGATCGGAAGACGCGCGCAATCGAGGGCCAGCCGAGAATACCGATGGCGATAAAGACGTTCTGAAGACCACGGCCGATAACGGCGATCATGGCGACAACGAACAGCACGTACGGGAACGCCAGGAAGATATCCGCGAAGCGCATGATGATCGTATCCCAGATGCCGCCATAGAAACCGGCCAGGGCGCCCATGATCAGACCGATCACCGTGGAGATGGCGGTGGCCATAATACCGACGGAAAGCGAAACGCGCGCGCCGTAGATAACTCGGACGAGAATGTCGCGGCCAAGGGCGTCGGTACCAAACGGGTGCTCGGCACACGGAGCCAGCAGCGAAGTCTCGGCCATGGTCGTCGAGTCAGAAGCCGTCGGCGACCCGAGCCAGGGCTTAGCCCACAGGTCTGCGGTCAAGGCAACCAAAACGACGATGATAATCCAGCAGATACCGATAACGGCGAGCTTATTCTTGCGAAGACGCTTGAAAGCGTCGCCCCACAGCGTGCGGGACTTGGCGGGAGCAGATGCGGCCTTAGTGGCGGTAGCCTGCTCCTGAGACTGAGAATCAGTTTCCTGCATGAGACGTACCTCCCTTAGGCCTTATCCGACGGACCGCCGAGGCGGATACGCGGGTCGAGGAATGCATAGCTAATGTCGACGAGAAGGTTGATCACCATAACGACGACAACGATGAGCGTAACGCCGCCCATAACGATGGGCCAGTCGCGCATGCTAATGGCGCGGTAGACCTCAGAGCCGATACCGGGCCAGTTAAAGACCGTCTCGGTCAGGATGGCGCCCGAAAGCATGCCGCCGAAGTCGACACCAATATAGGTAACAACGGGGATGAGTGCATTCTTAAGCGCATGCTTGACGATGATCGCGCGATTGGAGAGACCCTTGGCCTTTGCCGTGCGGATGTAATCCTGATTCATGACGTCGAGTAGCTGCGAGCGCATGATGCGGGCAGCATAGGCGGTCGAAACCGAAGCCAGCGTAATGGTCGGAAGCACATAGTGCATCCAATCCTGATACTGAGAGCTGGAACCGCCGGCACCCGAAATCGGCATGGAGAATGCGCCGCCGGTGGCATCCTTAAGGATGACGCCAAAGAACAGCTGCAGCAGCATACCGAGCCAGAATGCAGGAACGGCAACGAGGATCGACGTGGTCAGCGTTACCAAAATATCCCAGAAGGAATAGCGCTTTACCGCCGAAATGATACCCGCACCGATACCCATGATTGCCTCGAGCACAATGGCGCACGCGGCGAGTTTAACCGTATACGGATACTTCTGGGCAAAGATTTCCGCAACCGGCAGCTTGCGCTGATACGAATTGCCCAGATCGCCATGAAGCAGACCATTCATGTAATTCAAGTATTGGTCCACAAGCGACGTTGGAACGGGATCGCCGTTCTCGTCAAGGATCGCGTTGCCGTCCTCGTCCGCCTGGACCAGGTGATAGCGCACGCGAAGTTGAAGCTCTACCTCGGGGGACAGAGCCTTGTCTCCACCGATCAGCTTGATCGGGTCTCCCGGCACAATATTCTGGAGGGCGAACAGAATCAACGTAACGCCCAAAAATACCGGGATGAACTGAAGCACACGTTTAACGATGTACTTACCCATACCACTCCCCTATCTAGGGATTAACCTAAATGGGATGCCGATCGCCAGACCGGCATCCCAAAATTACCATCAGCCAGTTTACCCCAGGTTAGGGAGAACTGTATGTTTCCCATGAGGTCTACGTAAATACTTGACCCTCATGGAAGCTGCAAAACTCTTAGGCGAGCTCAGCGGTACCCAGATCGGCGTGCTTCTGCGGATCGACATAGAGGTACTTGACGCGATCGGAGCCGACGATGGTGTGCGTGTAGAACATCACCGGGATAACCGGGCAGTCAGCGGCGACCATAGCGTCAGCCTCCTGCATCTTGGCGATGCGCTCGTCGTCGTCAACCGTGGCACGGGCCTCATCGACCTTGGCATCGAACTCGGGGTTGTTGTAACCAGAGCGGTTGTCGCCACCGAGGGAGTCGGAGTGGAACAGCGGGTACAGGAAGTTGTCCATGATCGGGTAATCGGCGATCCAGCCCAGACGGCCGAACTGATAGTTGAAGTTCTGATACTGCTCGAGCAGGGCAGACCACTCAGGGGTATCGGAGACGGCGGTGACGCCCACCTTGGCGAGGTCGCCGATGATGGACTCCATGATCTCCTTGTGGCCACCGTCCTGGTTGTAGGACAGGGTCACATTGATGCCACGATCGCCGTTAGCGCCAGCGGGAGCGACCTTGTCGAGGTACTCGTTAGCCTTGTCGACGTCATAGGCGCAGAACTCCCATGCGCCCTCCTTGTAGCCGGCAATTCCCGGAGGAACGATGCCGTCAGCGGGGGTACGGGTGCCCTTGAAGATGGTCTTGCAGATGGCCTCACGGTTGATAGCCAGGGAGATGCCCCTGCGCAGGTCAGCGTTGTTGAACGGCTCGGCCGTGGTGTTGCACGTCAGATAGTACGTGGAAGGCTCGGAGCCGAGCAGCATGCGCTCGCCGTCACCCATGGTGTAGCCATCCTTGGACTCGCCGCGGTCCTTCTTGGCGGCGTCGATCTGAGCAACGGGAACGTCGCAGACATCGAGGTTGCCGGCCTGGAACTCCTTGTAAGCGGTCTCCACGTCCTTGATGACCTGGAAGTGGATGGCGTCGATCTTGGCCTTGTCGCCATAGTAATCGTCAAACTTCTTGAGGTTGATCTCCTGACCATCCTCCCACTTGCCGTCCATCATGAACGGGCCGTTACCGACCGGGGCAAGGTAGAAGCTCTTGACATCGGACTCGGCGCACTCGGGAACCGGGGACAGAGCCGGGTGAGAGGCGACGAACGGGAAGTCGGCGTAGGCGGAAGTCAGCTTGACGACGAGGGTCTCGTCATCCGGGCAGGTAACGCCGGACAGCTCGGTAGCGTTACCGGCAAGCAGATCATCATAGCCCTCGACCATGGAAAGGTGGTAGGAGACCTCGGAAGGACCATACTCGGTAGCGATGGCCGACTTGGTGTTGACCAGGCGCTCCCAACCGAGCTTGAAGGACTTGGAAGTAACGTCGTCACCGTTGTGGAACTTAGCCTTCTTGATCTTGAAGGTGAACTCGGTGGCGTCGTCGTTAGCCTCAAAGGACTCGCAAGCCAGCGGAACGATCTCGCCCTTCTCGTTATCGTACTCCGTCAGAGCGTCGAAGAGCTGGTACTCGACCTGAGTGCCCTGATCCTCCTGGACGTTGTAGGGGTCGATGCAGACCGGGTTGTTGATGTAGAAGTTCAGCGTCGAACCGGACTCAGAACCGGAAGCGTCGCCGCCCTTCTTGCCGCATGCGGCAAGAAAAGCCATGGAGCTCGCAGCGAGGGTGCCGCCAACAAAGGCGCGACGACCCATAACGGGCTGGTGGAACATAGAATCAGCCATGCCATCCTCCTTATGAGATAGGACAAAGTGAATTCGGCCGGGCAACGTCGAGACAGCCCAATCGAACCATTCAAACGCGGTCCGCTGTTATGGCTGGTTATGCAATGCGGGCCAACGTTTTGCAATACAGTAGCGCATTTTATGCACAATTTGGCGCTGATTCCGGTTAACGGTCGAGAATTTCTTTAGTTGGGCGAAGTATGTGGGGATATTTTGGCTCTGTTACAAGTCTGTAAACAAAAAGGGTCCCGCACGTGCGGGACCCTTTACAAACGTATATACGCCGATGCTTAGTAGCCGACGATGCCCTGCGGGAAGAAGAACATGCACAGAACGACACACACGGCAAATACGACAGCCATGATGACGGTCAGGCGATCGAGGTTCTGCTCCATGACGCCCGTGGCAGAGCTGGAGTTATACAGCGAGCTAGCGATCATATCCGAAACGCCGGTGCCCTTACCGGAATGCATCAGGACGAGAATCGTCAACGCCACGGCAGAGACAGCCCAAACGACAAACAGAAGAATCTGAAACGGACCCATAGATAAGCTCCTTAATAGAACAATTCAAACTCCAGTACTGTACCACAACCCCCAGCACTCCCCCACCTGCCATTTGGGGACGGGGTAGAAATGGCAGAAATACCAAAAAGGGGGTTGTCCGGTTGTGGACAACCCCCTTACTAGAAAACGGTATTTGTTTTCTATTAGGCCTCGGTGGCGAGCACGCGACCCGTCATCTCGGCGGAAGGCTCAATACCAGCCATGGTGAGCATGGTCGGAGCGATATCGGAAAGACGGCCGTCCTCGATACCGGTGAGCTTGGCCTTATCATCAACGATGATGAACGGCACGCGGTTGGTGGTGTGAGCCGTAAACGGATGCTTGGAACCGTCGGAAGCAACGTCAAACATGTGATCGGCGTTGCCATGGTCGGCGGTAATCAGCGCAAAGCCGCCCTTGGCGAGAATCGCCGGGACAACCTTGGACAGAGCATCGTCAACAGCCTCGACGGCCTTAACGGCGGCGTCGAACACGCCGGTGTGACCAACCATGTCGCAGTTCGCGAAGTTCACGATGTAGAAATCAGCGCGATCCTCGTTAATAGCGGCGACGAGCTTCTCGGTAACCTCGGGAGCGCTCATCTCGGGCTGCAGATCGTAGGTAGCGACCTTGGGGGAAGCGACGAGCACGCGCTCCTCGCCCTCCTTGGGCTCCTCGATGCCGCCGTTGAGGAAGAACGTCACGTGGGCGTACTTCTCGGTCTCGGCGGTGTGCAGCTGCTTCAGGCCATTGGCGGCGATAACGTCGGCCAGGACGTTCTCGGGGAACGTCTTGGGGAAGGCGACCTCGACGTCAAACGTCGGATCGTACTCGGTCATCGTCACGAAGTGCGAGAGCTTAATCTGCTCGCGCTCAAAGCCATCGAACTCCTTGTCCGTGAACACGCGGGTCATCTGACGAGCGCGGTCGGGACGGAAGTTGAAGAAGATGGCCGCGTCGCCCTCGTGGATGCCCTCGTTGTGGGCCGCGAAAGGCTCGACGAACTCGTCGCCGCGCGGATCCTTCTCGTAGTAGGCCTTGATACCGGCAACGGGGTCGGTATCGGCATCGGACGCGTTAACCATGACGTCGTAGGCGCGCTGGATGCGCTCCCAACGGTTGTCGCGGTCCATGGCCCAATAGCGGCCCGAAACGGTGGCAACGCGAGCGTCGCAACCGGTCTCCTCGGAGATCTTAGCCAGGAAGGCGCAGAACTCGCTCATGTAGCCGGCACCGGACTGCGGGTCAACGTCGCGGCCATCCATGAAGGCGTGGACGCGAACGGTCTTGACGCCATGCTGGGCAGCCATCTTGACCAGAGCCTCGACGTGGTTCATGTGAGAATGAACACCGCCAGGGCTCATAAGGCCCATGAGGTGCAGGGTCTTGCCTTCGGCCTTGACGTCGTCCATAGCCTTGACGAAGACCTCGTTCTTGGCGATGGAGCCGTCCTTGATGGCGTTGTTGATGCGCGAAAGCTCCTGGAACACGATGCGGCCGGCACCGATGTTGAGGTGGCCTACCTCGGAGTTGCCCATCTGACCGTCGGGAAGGCCCACGTCCTCGCCCGAAGCACCGAGCGTGGTGTGAGGGTACTTCTCGTACAGGCTATCAAGGAAGGGCGTCTTGGCAGCGGCGACGGCGTTCTCGCCATCGGCCGGAGCAAGGCCGCAGCCATCCATGATGATCAGGAGTGCAGGAAGATGACGCTGTGCCATATGTCCTACTCGCCTGCCTTGACGACCATAGAGGCGAAGTCGGCAGCCTTGAGCGAAGCGCCGCCCACGAGGGCGCCGTCAACGTCGGGCTTGGCGACGAGCTCGGCAATGTTGCCGGGCTTAGCGGAACCACCGTACAGGACGCGGATACCGTCGGCGAGCTCCTCGCCGAACATCTCCTTGAGGGTCTCACGGATAGCGCCGCAGACCTCCTGGGCGTCCTCAGCGGTAGCGGTCTTTCCGGTGCCGATGGCCCAGATGGGCTCGTAGGCGACGACGACCTGCTTGGGGCAGGTGATCTCAAGACCAGCAAGGCCAGCCTTGACCTGGTTCACGACGTGCTCGACATAGGTGCCAGCCTCGCGGACCTCGAGGGACTCGCCGCAGCAGAAGACGGGAACAAGACCGGCGGCAACGAGGGCCTTGGCCTTCTTGTTCTGATCCTCGTCGGTCTCGTGGAAGTAGTCGCGACGCTCGGAGTGACCGATGATGCAGTAGGTGCAGCCAGCGGACTTGAGCATGTCGCAAGAGGACTCACCGGTGAAGGCACCCTTGGCCTCCCAGTACACATTCTGTGCACCGAGGGCGATGGGGGCAGCCTGAATGCGGTCATGAACCGTGGTGATGTCAATGGTCGGAGGGCAGACGAGCACCTCGACGCCAGCCGGAACCTCGGGCAGAGCCTGAGCCAGCTCGTCGGCGAGCTTGGCGGCCTCGGCGACGTCGTTGTTCATCTTCCAGTTACCAGCGATAAGAAGGGTGCGATTAGGCATCGAGAAGCGCCTCCACTCCGGGCAGGGCCTTACCCTCGACGAGCTCCATGGAAGCGCCACCACCGGTGGAGATCCAGCTCATCTTGTCGGCCAGGTTGAACTTGTTGACAGCCGCGACAGAGTCGCCACCGCCGATGATCGAGGTGCAGTCGGCCTCGGCGACGGCCTCGGCGATAGCCTGGGTGCCGTGAGCGAAGTTGTCGAACTCGAAGACACCCATGGGGCCGTTCCAGAACACGGTCTTGGCACCCTTGACGGCCTCGGCGTAAAGTTCCTCGGTCTTGGGGCCGATGTCCATGCCCTCACGATCGTCGGGGATAGCGTCGGAAGCGACAACCTCGGGGACAGCGTCCTCGCCAAAGTGATCGGCAACGCGGTTGTCGATGGGGAGCAGGATCTTGACGCCCTTCTCCTCGGCCTTCTTGAGCATCTCGCCAGCGCGCTCGACCCAGTCCTCTTCCTTGAGGGACTGACCGACGGTCAGGCCCTGAGCCAGGAAGAAGGTGTAGGCCATGCCGCCACCGATGATCAGGGTATCAGCGGAGTCGATGAGGTGATCGAGAACGCCGATCTTGGAGGAAACCTTGGAACCGCCGACGATAGCGACGAAGGGGCGCTCGGGCTCGGCGAAGATGCCGGTCAGCGTGTCGACCTCCTTCTCGAGCAGGAAGCCGGCGACGGCAGGCAGGTAAGCGGCGGGACCCACGACGGAACCCTGGGCGCGGTGAGCGGTACCGAAAGCATCGAGAACGAAGACGTCACCATAGGAAGCGAGCTTCTTGGCGATCTCGGGATCGTTCTTCTTCTCACGTTTGTCAAAACGGACGTTCTCGAGAACGAGGACCTTGCCCGGCTCGACGGCGGCAACAGCCTCAGCAGCCTTCTCGCCGTAGGTGTCGGCGACAAAGGCAACATCGAGACCAGAGAGCTCAGCGAGCTTCTTGGCGACAGGCTCAAGGGAGAGCTCGGGCTGGAAGCCGGTGCCATCGGGACGGCCGAGGTGGCTCATGAGGATGACGCGAGCGTTGTGCTCAACGAGGTAGTTGATGGTGGGCAGGGCAGCCTTGATGCGGGTGGTGTCGCCAACGACGCCATCCTTGATAGGCACGTTGAAGTCAACGCGGACGAGAACGCGCTTGCCGTCGACATCGATGTCGCGGACGGTCTTCTTGGTAAAGGCCATGTTTGCTTCTACCTTTCGTACGTGTCTGCCTCCCATTACGGCAGACGATTTCCTATAAAAAGGGCGCGACCCTAGGGTGTAAGCCCTATGAGGCCGCGCCCTTCTTTAGACGCTCAACGAGCTATTCGCTAAAAGCTAAATTAAGCAACGAACTTCTCGAAGTACTTGATGGTGCGGACCATCTGAGAGGTGTAGGAGTTCTCGTTGTCGTACCAAGAGGTGACCTGAACGAGGGTCTGGCCGTTGCCGAGGTCAGAGCACATGGTCTGAGTGGCGTCGAAGATGGAGCCGTGGGTCTCGCCGATGATGTCGGTGGAGACGATATCGTCCTCGTTGTAACCGAAGGTCTCGGAGATGGTGGAAGCGTAGGCCTTCATAGCGGCGTTGACCTCGTCGACGGTGACCTTCTTGTCAACGACAGCGTAGAGGTTGGTGATGGAGCCGGTCGGCGTCGGGACGCGCTGGGCGGCACCGATGAGCTTACCGTTGAGCTCGGGGAGAACCAGGCCGATAGCCTTGGCAGCACCGGTGGTGTTGGGGACGATGTTGACGGCGCAGGCGCGGCTACGACGCTTGTTGCCCTTGCGCTGCGGGCCGTCGAGCGGCATCTGGTCGCCGGTCCAGGCGTGAATGGTGGTCATGATGCCGGACACGATGGGAGCGAAGTCGTTCAGACCCTTGGCCATCGGGGCGAGGCAGTTGGTGGTGCAGGAAGCAGCGGAGATGATGTTGTCCTCAGCGGTCAGCGTCTCGTGGTTGACGTTGTACACGATGGTGGGCAGATCGCTGCCGGCCGGAGCGGAGATGACGACCTTCTTGGCGCCAGCGTTGATGTGGGCCTGAGCCTTAGCCTTGCTGGTGTAGAAGCCGGTGCACTCGAGAACGACGTCGACGTCGAGGTCGCCCCAAGGCAGGTTGTTGGCGTCGGCCTCCTTGTAGATCTTGATCTCCTTGCCGTCAACGGTGATGGAATCCTCGCCAGCAACGACCTCGTGATCGCGAGCGTAGTTGCCCTGCGTGGAGTCGTACTTCAGCAGGTAAGCGAGCATATCGGGAGAGGTGAGGTCGTTGATAGCGACGATCTCGGAGCCCTCATGACCGAACATCTGACGGAAAGCCAGACGACCGATGCGACCGAAGCCGTTAATAGCAACCTTTACTGCCATTGTGTCTCCTTTCGTAAGGCCCCCGCAAGCTACAGCGCCCGCCGTTGAGGCCCACAAACTAACCACTCGCCTAATATACCTTTTTTTTGACTTGAATTTCACGAGAATAGTCGAAATTGAAAATCAAATTTACGTTAAAACGTTTTAAAGAATAAAATAGCAGCTAAATCCGTATATAAGTCGATACTTTAAACTACCGGTTTGCTTCAATGAGCTTTTCAAGCCTCAAAACTCGATGGTAGAGGGCCGACTTCGACAAGGGAGGGTCAGCCATCTCCCCTAAATCACGCAGCGACAGATCGGGATAGCGCTCGCGCAGGTCGCAAAAGACCGCCAAGGCATCCGGAAGCGCATCGCGAAGGCCGCGCTGCTCGAGCTCATCGATAAGCGCAAGCTGATGCTGGGCAGCACCGGCGCTTCTGGTCTGGTTGGCGAGCTCGGCGTTCACGCGACGGTTCACATCGTTCTTAACCAACTTGACCGCGCGCGCCTCCTCAATCTCGGCAACGCTGCGCTTGGCACCAATCAGCTTTAATAGATGCTCGATTTCCTCGGCGCTCTTAATGTACACGGCATATGACCCCCGCCGCGCATTAACACGAGCATGGACCCCAATCTGCCCCAACAGGTCGCAAAGTCCCCGGGCATACTGCTCGCCCTGCACCGCGATCTCCAAATGGAAATCGCCGCGTGGATCGGCCACGAAGCCGCCCGCGATGAGCGCGCCGCGGATGTAGGCAAGCCTGCAGCAGGGACGGGCAACGATGTGTCGGGGAACACCAGCGACGAGCCCTCCTCTGCGGTCTAGAATGCCCAGCAGCACCAGAGCCTTGTCCAAGTCGGGTTGATCGGGCAGGGTAATGAGATAGTTACGGACCTTATGCAAGACCGATTTACGAACGGTGAATTCCGTTTTGAGCTTAAGGATGCGATGCGTCAGCGTGATCATCGTGCGCGCGACGGCTCCCGTCTCGGTCGCGACCGTCAAACGATACCGCCCGGAGCCGGCCAACGAAAGCGTACCGCTCACACGCGTCAGGGCGGCAAGCGTCGACAAATCGCAGTATTCACATTCGGGTTCACAGCGCGCAAGCTCGTCGCGCACCTCAGCGGTAAACGACATGCAGGCCTATGCCTTCGTGTTGGCGCGCGACAGGTCGCGGTGGGAGATGCTCACGTGATACTGGGCGCCTTCCAGGTAACGGGCCGTGGCCTCGGCAATGGCGACGCTACGGTGCTGTCCGCCCGTGCAGCCGATGGCGATAGAAAGCTGCGGCTTACCCTCCGCGATATAGCCCGGCATCACCGTATCGAGCAGCTGTGTCCAAGCCTTCCAAAACTCCTGCGTCTTGGGGTGGTCCAGAACAAAATCGGAGACCTTTTTATCGAGACCGGTCATCGTGCGCATCTCGGGATCGTAAAACGGATTGGGCAGGAAGCGGACGTCGATCATAATGTCCGCCTCGACGGGCATGCCGTGCTTAAAGCCAAACGAGAACACATGGACGTCCATGAGCTGTTGGTCGGACAGTTCGGAAAATGCCATACGTAGCTTGTTGCGCAGCGCAGAGGTGCGCAGACGACTCGTGTCGATAATCATATCGGCTCGATCGCGCACGCCCTGCAGCTGAAGGCGCTCGCGCTGAATGGCATCGGCCGTAGTCTCCCCCGGTTTGGCAATGGGATGACGGCGGCGGTTTTCGCTGTAGCGACGAATCAGCACCTCGTCAGAAGCCTCTAGGAACACGATGTCGCAGCTCATCTCGCGTTCTTCGAGCGCGGCGACCGCATCGAGCAGCTCATCGAACAAGCCCTGGCTACGCAAATCGCAGGTGACGGCGAGATGCCTGCCCACGCCCGTATTGATGCCGACGAGCTCGGCAAGCTGGGCGATCAGACGCGGAGGCAGGTTATCGATGCAAAAATAGCCCATGTCCTCGAACACGTGCATGGCCTGCGTGCGGCCCGATCCGGACATTCCGGTGATGATGACGATATCGGGGATGCGCTCCGAGCGCTCCGCCGCATCCATGGCATCTCCCTTTTGCATGTGCTGCCTCCCCAAAACAAGCGCGGGACCCAGCAACCCGGATCCCGCGCGGTCAATTGCCTTTATTGAGTATACCGCCCCGAGCGGATACGAGGCCTGTCTTACGCCTCAAGCGCAGCCTTGAACCAACTCGTAATACTCGTGGGATGCGTGATGGCAGTGCCGACGACAACGGCCCAAGCGCCAGCATCGATCGCGGCGCGAGCCTCCTCGGGCGTATGCACGCGACCCTCGCAGATGATGGGAAGGCCGGGGAATTCCTCGGTCGCCTGACGCAGAAGCGGAAGATCGGGGCCATCGGCCATGGTGCAGTCGATGGCGGCGACACCGTGAGAGAGCGTGGTAGATACCAGGTCGAAGCCCATATCAACCGCACGGCGAATGTCCTCGATGGTGGCACAATCCGCCATCAGGAGCACACCCTCCTCGTGCAGCGGACGGAAGGTGTCCTCGACGGTCTTGCCATCGGGACGCGGACGATCGGTGGCATCGATCGCCACGATATCGGCACCAGCAGCAACGCAGGCGCGGGCGTGACGCAGCGTCGGCGTGATGTAAACGCCCTCGTGTCCATCCTTCCATAGGCCAATAACAGGAACCTCACAGCGACCCTTAATGGCGGCAATGTCGGCAAGGCCCTGGCAGCGAATGGCGGCGGCGCCGCCAAGCTCGCAAGCGCGAGACATTTGAGCCATGGTCTCGGGCGTACGAAGCGGCTCGCCCATATACGCCTGAACGCTCACGACGAGCTTACCCTTCAGGGATTGAATCAAAGGATCGACGGTCATAAGGCTGCAACCTTTCTCAGAACAGCCTCCCGAGGCGTGTTGTCTCGGGAGGCTCCTACAGCAGATACGTTTACTTTAACGAAGCGAGAAGGTGTTCGGCGGCACCGATGAGCGGAGCATCGCCCTCCAGAGACCCGATGAGAATCGGCGTGTCCTGGAGCGGATCGAGCGCCTGGCTGGCATAGCCCTCGTGCACCGAGTCCTTCCACGTTTGCGAACGCCAATCGGGACCCTGATGAATTACGCCGCCCGAAAGCACGATGACCTCAGGGTCCAGGATGTTAGCGAGCGAGCCCAAGCTGGCGCCCAGCGCAAAGCCGGCGTCATGGATGACCTCGGTCGCCTTTGCGTCGCCAGCACGACACAGGTCGTTCACGTCGCGACCGACCGAAGGACGGCTGGGGTCAACTCGACCGAAGCGTTCGTCGTACATACGGCCAATCGAGGTGCCCGAAGCAACAGACTCAAGATGGCCGGAACGCCCGCAGGCGCAGGGAATGCCGGCGGCAGCCGAGCACTCGATGTGGCCCATATGACCGGCAGCACCATGGAAGCCCTGCATCACGCGGCCGTTCTCGACATATGCGCCACCGATGCCCGTACCGATTCCCAGGCACAAGACGGAGAACTTGCCCTTGCCGACGCCCCAGTGGGCCTCGCCCAGAGCATGAGCCTGCACGTCGCCCACAACGGCAACGGGAAGACCAAGGTCCTCGCGCAGACGCGGCCCCAACTGAACGCCGGACCAGCCGGGCATGATCTCATTGGCATAAGCAATGGCGCCCGTCTTGGGATCGACGACGCCGGCGGCACCGATACCGACACCGAGAACCTCGACATCGGGATTCGCCTCAAGAGCGGCCTTGATAGACGCCTCGATACGCTGGAAGACGGCCTCGCCGCCCTCCTGGGCCTCGGTAGGAACCTCGGCCTCAAAAACGGGATGGGGCACACTACCGTCAGCCGGGTACTCCATGATGGCAGTCGCAATTTTAGTTCCGCCGATATCGACAGAGCAGACGTACTTGTTCTCCATGTCGCTCTCCTTCGGAGATAAAAACAACTACAGGAAATGCGCCGTCAGGCTAGCCGTCACAGCGCAGTAAAGGTTTTCCAGGTGTCCGAGATCGCCGAGAAACCGTGTGGCCATTGACCTAATGGGTCATGGCCACACGGTTGAACGGCGAGGTCGGGTGCCTGGGAAGCTTTACAGGAGACCGTTGTCCTGAAGGACCTTCCTAATCGCCTCGACGTTCTCGCCGGTCATGGCCTTCACCGGGCGCGGCATGGTCGGGCTGTCGAAGATACCCATGAGGTTCATAGCGGTCTTGAAGGCGCCGACGCCACCGGCATAGCCCTGGACGCCCGAGGTGACATCCCAGATGTGCGAAATCTCATTGAGGCGATCCTGCTCGGCCTTGACGGTAGCCCAGTCGCCGGCCTGAGCGGCCTTCCACTGACGAACGTAGCCCTCGGGCTCAACGTTGGCGAGACCCGGGACAGAGCCGTCGGCGCCACCGAGGTAAGCACCGTCGACAACAACCTCGTGGCCGGTGAGGATGCTCATCGGATGGCCGTTCTTCTCGTTCTCCTGAACGAGGTAGCGGAACGAGATGTCATCACCCGAGGAATCCTTGACGCCAGCAAGGACGCCCTCGGCGCCGAGCTTGGCAAGGAGCTTCCAGGGGAGCTTGGTGTGAACGCAGACGGGAATGTCATAGGCAAAGATGGGCAGGTCAAGCTCCTCGTGCAGGATGCGGAAGTGCTCCTCGACCTCGGTCATGCCCTGCAGGGCATAGAACGGGCAGGTGGCGACGAGGGCATCGGCGCCCAGCTCCTGAGCGACCTTGCCGTGCTCAATCATGCGCTCGGTCTCGGTATCGATGATGCCGACCAGAACAGGCACGCGGTGGTCGACGATGCGGACGGCCTCGGCGATGATCTGGCGACGACGCTCGTCGGTGGAGAAAACGACCTCACCCGAAGAGCCCAAGAAGAACAGGCCATCGACGCCGGCATCGATCATGCGGTTGATGCTGCGCTCAAAGGAGGCAACATCGAGCTGGTGATCTTCGGTATCGGGAACAACGACGGGAGGGATAACGCCGGTGAATTTCTGAGTTGCCACAAGAATCTCCTTAGTTGTCTGGCGGGCGGCCCTATGCCACCCACTCTTGTTGGCAGTGTCCAGGCCGTCTAGGCCAAAGAACACGAGTGGAACGTTTGGTTAAAAAAGTCTACGACTTCGTTTTCGAACGCATTGATGCGCTCGTGAGCGTATTTTGCATAGATGATATGCCTCCGGTCACACTCAAGACCGTTGAATACGGCAAACTGATCCTTGGGATCGCTCACGGTATCCATAAGCGATGTGCCCATGAGCACCGATCCGCGCACCCGAGACGACAGCACCTCGAGGCCGCCAGGAAGCGGATTGGCAACCGCCGTGCGGGCGAGGCCCCGCTCGTCCAGAGCAGAAACCGCCAGCGCGACTCCGCCGCCAAGACCCTCGCCCCATGCAAAGATGCGGTCGGGGTCCATGCCATCAAGATTGCGCGCGACCTCCGCCAACGCGCAACCCCAACGGACGCGCCTGACAAAAGCAGGCGAGGTAATCCCCTGCCGCAGATCGCTGGGTCCAATCGCCTCATCGTCCAGCGCAAGCACGGCATATCCCATGGCCGCAAACCTCGTCATGTGATGCCATCCCCGCACGGGTCGGTCGATGTCGTGAAACATCAGACATAGCGGCACAAGCTCGGATGCTCGGGCGCGACCGGCAGGCTCGATCAAACGTGCGTGGACCACATCGCCACCAAGCTCAAAGGAAACCTCGGAGTAGCGGGCATACGGATTGGCGAAATCGATCGCCGTAATGGCCAGGCCTTGAATCTCAAGATCCATAGCACATGTCTCCAAATCAGAAACATCTACCTGAACATCACCGTGCCAGTCCCGATATTCAGAGAGCCTTGACGAAACCGTCCCGGGAATCCCCACAAGGTCGGGGACAATCAGCTCGCCGACATTGCTCTCGCACTTAGACATGAGCCTCCCCTCCCTTGCAGAAAAACGGAATGATCAGATCGTCAAAATCCTGAATCTCCTCGTGGCCAAAGCCTTCAAAGAACTCATGACGCTTTTCACAGGTCAGGTTGTTATAGACCGCAAACTGCGTCGCTGGAGGACAGACGGTATCGGCTGTGCCGGTGCCAAACAGCACGGGGCATTTGACCATAGGGGCAAAGTTCTTGGAATCGAAGTACGCCAGCTTGGCATAGGCTTCGTCGATACGAGTCGAGTCCTCGTCAAACCAGCGAGACCAATAGCGCAGGCCCTCGTAGGCAATGTCGTCGGCATCCAAATCCCAGACCAGGCGGAAATCCGACAGGAAGGGATAGAGGATGGCGGCGCGATTGATAAGCTCGCTGTTAAGTGCACAGGTCGCAATGCCCAAACCGCCGCCCTGCGACGCGCCGTTCACAAACACACGGGCAAGATTGATGCCCTCGAGCTCGCGAACGATGCGACACAGGATGCGAATATCTTGGTGCAAGCGGACATAGTAGAGGTTGGCCGGGTCGCCGTCGATACCGGCGACGATATGGCCCGCGACCGTTGTGCCCTCAAATCCACCAATGTCCTCGGAGGGACCTCCTTGACCGGGGCAGTCGAGGGCGATGAGTGCCATGCCCATGCCCGCAAACGACGCCTGCTCAAACCAGCTGCGGCTTGCACCCGGATATCCATGGAACTGAAGTACCAATGGCACGGGCTCGTCCGAGACGGGTTTAAGGTACTTGGCATGCAGGCGAGCGCCACACATGCCGGTATACCAGAGGTCGAAAAGCTGGCAGGTCACGGCATCTGTGACCGATGCCGTCTCGATCGCATAGTCAAGCCCGACTGCGCCGGCCTCGGCCATGCGATCCTTCCAAAAGAGATCGAAATCTGATGGACGGGGCATGGCGCCTCGATATTCACCAAATTGATGTTGTAGCTCCTGAGCACTTGGCATGGCTCGTGAACCCAACCTTTCGAAATCGCAACGGAGGTGCGCCCGGCAAGGGAACCGGGCGCACGGGAGGGAAAGCGAGGCTACTCGCCGAGCTTGGGATGCAGCAGCGACGGCGCAGCGCCGAGCAGCATCTTGGTGTAGGGGTCCTGGGGGTGCTGGAAGACCTGCTTTGCCTCGCCCTGCTCGACGATCTTGCCGCCATTCATAACGATGATGTCGTCAGAGATATAGCGGACCGTCTGGATGTCATGGCTGATGAACACCATGGCCAGGCCGAGCTCCTTCTTAAGGTCGGTCAACAGGTTCAGAATCTGCGCGCGGACCGAAACGTCCAGAGCCGAGGTTGGCTCGTCGGCGATGATGGCATCGGGGTTCAGCGACAGGGCACGGGCAATTGCGACGCGCTGGCGCTGGCCGCCCGAAAGCTGGCCGGGAAGAACCTCGGCGGCGGAGCTGGGCAGACCGGTGAGCTCCAAGAGCTCCTTGACGCGCTTCTCCTGCTCGGCCTCGGTACCCAGGTTGTGGACGCGCATGGGGTCGAGCAGTTGCTCGCGAACGACCATGCGGGGGTTGAGTGCCGTGGCCGGGTTCTGGAACACGACCGAGATGACGCGACCCATGTGGCGACGGTCCTCGGCGGTACGTCTGGTAACGTCCTTGCCCTTAAAGTAGACCTTGCCGCTCGTGGGGGCCTGCAGGCCGCACATGACGTTGGCGGTGGTGGACTTACCGCAACCGGACTCGCCGACGATGCCGATCGTCTGACCGGGCATGAGCCTAATCGTTACACCCTGGACGGCGTGAACCAGGTTAGGGTGCAGAATCGAGCCGGTACGGGTCCTAAAGGTGACGTGGACGTCATCAAGGAAGATGATCGGCTCGACGCCGTTGACTGCGGTCTCGCTCATCTACATCACCTCCGCGTGAGGGGTCAAACCATTTGCCTTGAGCACCTCGTCGGGGAGCTCGGAATAGAAGTGCTCGGTGCCGGGCACGCGCTTGAAGACCGGACGGGTGTCCAGGCCAATGCGCGGATGGCTCGAGCGGGGCGCGAAGCGATCGCCCTTGGGGAAATCGCGTGGGCTCGGAACGGCGCCGGGCACCTGGTGCAGACGGCCCGAACCGCTCTCGATGGACAGAACGGAGCCCAGAAGACCGCGGGTATACTCGTGGATCGGGTTAGTGAGCAGCTCCTTGGTGGGCGCCTGCTCGATAACCTGACCGGCGTACATAACCGTGATGTTATGGGCGACCTCGGCGACCAGCGCCAGGTCATGCGAGACGAAGATCATGGCAAAGCCGAGCTTGGCCTGAAGGTCGTTGAGCAGCTTGATGACCTGCTTCTGGACGGTAACGTCCAGAGCGGTCGTGGGCTCGTCGCAGATGACCAGCTTGGGGTCGCGGGTAAGGGCCATAGCGATCAGAACACGCTGACGCTGGCCACCAGAAAGCTCATGCGGGTAGCTCTCGAGCGTACGCTTGGGGTCGAGGCCCACGAGCTCCAAGAGTTCCTCGGCGCTGCGGGTGCCGCCGCGCTTGGTGAGCTGCTTCATCTGGGCAGAGATGAGCATGGAGGGGTTGAGCGAGGACAGGGCGTCCTGATAGACCATAGCGATATCGGTACCGCGCAGGCCGAACCACTCCTTCTTGCTCATCTTGAGCAGGTCGCGGCCCTCCCAGAGGACCTCGCCGGAAAGGTGCTCGTCATCGTCGGTCAGGCCCATGATGGCCAGCGTGGTGATGGACTTACCGCAACCGGACTCGCCCACCAGGCCCATGGTCTGACCAGGACGGACGTCAAAGTTGACATGGTCGACGACGTTGATATCACCGTGATGCTCAAACTGAATGCAGAAATCGCGGACCGAAAGGATCGGCTCAACAGACTCGTCGGGCACATGGCGATCGTCACGCTTGAGCTCGACATCGCGCAGGGCGCCAAGGCGAGCGGAGAGGGACTGGGCCTGCTCCTTGTAGGCGCGAACGGGGTCGGAGACCAGCAGGTCGGCCTCGCGACGCTTGGAGGAATCGGTCGGATCCAGGGCGGCGGAGGGAGCAGCGGCCATGGCGTCGAAGTTCGTGGTGGTACAACCACTATCGGTGCAGATAGCCATATTTCTTCCGCGCAGGGCGGTGGCCTCGTCACCAGTGGTTCAGACGCGATAATCAATTTTACTGGCACGGCAGCGCAACGAAACAGCATCTTTTCCGGCGGTTCTTATGGTGCCTCGGCCCAGACGGCAACGGCTGTTGTCAACATGCAAAATACCGATATTACAGTTGATCGTAATGGCAGTCTGGCGCTGGGTTTGTGGGCTCTCAGCGGCGGTAGAATAACCGGAGACAGTTTGGCTATCACCGGCGCGGCAGGAGCCAGGGGAATTTATGCCATGACCAACAGCCAGATCGACCTCACGAGCGATCTGGTCATTGATATGAGTACACCCGACCAGATGGCCATCGCAACGCAACATGACGATGGTTATGCCGCCAGCCGCATCAACGCCTCGGGTCGTATGCTTATCAACGGTAGCGTTCTTTCCAAAGGTGGGCTAATCAATCTGGATATGCACCCTGGGTCGGTTTGGACAGGTTCCTCCCTCAGCGATAATGTCAATGGCGGAAAACTGGACGTTGCAATGAATAACAGCGTCTGGAACGTAACAAGTAATTCTAATCTCGACACGCTGGCGCTGAGCCATTCAACTGTCGATTTTGCCAGCCACGGGTCAACTGCCGGCACATTTGCCACATTAAACGTAGAGAACCTGAGCGGTAACAGTACCTTTATTATGCGTGCTGATGTTGTTGGCGAGGGTAATGGCGTTAATAATAAAGGGGATTTATTGAATATCAGCGGGAGTAGTGCTGGTAATCACGTATTGGCTATCCGCAACCAGGGCAGCGAGGCCACAACGGGAAATGAAGTTCTGACAGGCACGTCTGAGCCCTCCTTTGATCGGTCAGATTGCTGCCGAGGCTTCATTGGATGCCCCCGAAGAGTACACACGCGAGACGTATGACGAATACGTGGAGCGCCGTAAGTGCCTGATTGACGGGCTGAACCGTATTCCGGGTGTTTATTCGCCCATACCGATGGGTGCATTCTATACGGTTGCCAAATTACCGGTGGACGACAGCGAGAAGTTCTGTGCATGGTGTCTGTCGGAATTCAACTATGAAGGCGAGACGGTCATGATGGCTCCGGCTGCCGGATTCTATACCACTCCCGGTGCAGGCCGTAATGAGGTGCGTATTGCCTACGTGTTGAAGAAAGAGGATTTGGTCCGTGCGTTGTTCGTACTGCGTAAGGCATTGGAAGCATATCCCGGAAGGGTAGAAGACTGATATGGACTGGAAGCTCTTTATTGCTAGACGCATCTATCGCAGCAATGAGGGTGGAAAAGAGGTGTCCAAGCCTGCCGTCCGCATTGCTATGCTGGGCATAGCCATCGGGCTGGCCGTCATGATTGTGTCGGTAGCGGTGGTGATCGGTTTCAAACATGAGGTACGCGACAAGGTGGTAGGCTTGGGGTCCGATATCGTAATAACTAACTTCGACTCCCAGCAATCTTATCAGACGGTTCCCATCGTTGCCAACGACAGTTTGCTCCATCTGTTGAAAACACTGGAAGGAGTGAAGCACGTGCAGCGCTATTCCACCAAGCCGGGAATGATTATGACAGACGACAGCTTTCAGGGAATGGTACTGAAAGGTGTTTCTCATGAATACGACTGGAGGTTTTTAAAGAATCATTTGCAGGAAGGGGAAATTCCTGTTTTCTCGGATACTGCCTCTACCAATAAGGTATTGGTGTCCCGCACTATTGCCGACAAGCTTCATCTGAAACTGGGTGATAAAATCTATACCTATTATATAGAGGATAATGTGCGCGCCCGCCGTCTTACTGTCGCCGGCATCTATCAGACCAATTTTTCCGCATACGATGATTTGTTTCTGATAACCGACTTATATACGGTGAACCGTTTGAATGGCTGGCAGAAAGGGCAGGTGAGTGGTATGGAACTGGAAGTGAATGAGTATAGCCGGTTGGAGCCGGTGAAGGAGGAAATCCGTGCACGGGTGGATACGCAGGTGGATGCATACGGAGGTACTTACTATACTCAGACGGTGGAGGAAGTCAATCCTCAGATATTTGCATGGCTGGATTTGCTGGATATGAATGTGTGGGTTATCTTGTTTCTCATGACGGGGGTGGCCGGATTCACCATGATATCCGGTTTGCTGATTATCATTCTGGAGCGTACCAATATGATCGGGGTGCTGAAAGCATTGGGAGCTGATAATTTTGCTATCCGTAAGATATTCCTCAGTTTTTCTGTATTCTTGATAGGCAGGGGGATGCTATGGGGAAATATCATCGGGGTGGCATTATGCTTTATTCAATCTCAATTTCATCTTTTCAAACTGGACCCTGCCACTTATTATGTAGATCGTGTTCCTGTTGAATTCAACATTTGGATTTATTTGTTGCTGAATGTCTGTACTTTGCTGGTGTCGGTGCTGATGCTTGTCGGGCCGTCATTTCTGGTGACGCGTATTCATCCGGCAAAATCTATTCGGTTTGAATGAGAAGATTCTCTTTCTGCGTTTTCCGTATATCCGGTATTAATCCTTTTTTCCTATAATGCTAAGGTCTTTTTCCCTTATGATTAAGTCTTTTTATGCGGTAATGTACTACAGTCTCCTACAGTGAATCGTATAGTCCATTATAGTGGACTGTACGGTCTGATGTAATGGACTGTACAGTCTGTTGTGAAAGTCTGTAGTAGTTGATAGAAAGAAAAGACCTAATTGTTAGGAAGAAATGCTTTAGTCGGGCGGATGTGTTAGAACCAACCCTGCTGCGAATTCGTGACAGGGCCGGTTCTTTATAGAGAGAATGTAAAGTTACGTATAGTATGTCACTTCCTTCAGTTCACAGTTTGCAGAAGAAAGAAACGAAGAAAGGCATGCTTATGTTTATCAGTATGCCGTGGACGATGGCCACGGGTACGGCTTCCGGTCCGGAGCAGCGTGCGATGGCTGCCAGGGAAATGTCGGAAGAACCGATGCCCGCCGCCGAGATAGGCGCCAGATAACCGAAATATTTGCGGAAAAGGGGAGCTCCTATCAAGGCGGTCATTTCCCGGAAAATATTGGATAGTAGTGCGATGGTCCCCAATTCGGTAGCAAGCTGCACACCGATGGAGGGGGATTTGATCTGCGTGATAAGGATGGAGGAAACGGAATAATAGGAGAATCCGCTTCCGACAGCCATGCAGTCGAAAATACTCCAGCGGCTCAAGAGAAAGCCTCCGATGGCGGAAAACAGCAGAGTGCCGCTTACGGTGGCAAGGGGTACAAGCAGTGTTCTGAAATTGAGGGATAAGACAAACTGCCTGAGGTTGCGGTTGCTTCCAAGATTAATGCCGAGTAACAGCATCAGTACATATAGTACATATACAGAGGTTTGGTGTACGTCGAAGTCCACCGCATAGCTGACTCCGGCTACGCAGCCAAACAAGAAAAAGGCTAGAGTTACAAGACTACTTTTCACCGCTTGCCCCCTTTCCTTTGAAAAAGATGTGGTATACTGCAAGGGAGGCCATCATGCTGCCCAATATGCTTAATGAGGAGATGACGGCTGCCTGGCCGCAGAAGTAACCAAGATTGTCAATAATCAGTCTGTTAAGACCAATAGAGAGACCGAGTAAGAAAAGTAGCAGACAGACCACGATATGGATGAGAGGAGTGATCTTGCGTACTTGGGATTTGTGGCGTAAGGGATAGCCTATAAGGACTCCGACAGCCATTATAGAAATGAAAGTAAACATGAGATTCAACTGTTTTTCTGATTTTACAATATTACTTATAACACGCTTTTGGACAAACGCATTTACGGTATGTTGGTAAAGTTGAAAGAACGGATGGACCAGATTATTTTCATACTTATGCTTTCAATTTGAAACTTTTTGTTGTTTTTAAAACGGGTGCAAAAGTAGAATAATTGTCTTTAATATGCAAATAATATACATATTAAATCTTATTGAAGCGAAATATGATATAAAACAAACAATATTTGTGATATTTCGTTGTAAAACGAAGGTTTTAAATTGTTACATTTATAGTTTTACCGAATAATATTGCATGTGCATGGGTGGGTGAAAACAATGAAAAAGGGGCTGTTTGGGGTGTGTTAGAGAATATAAAGCGATAAAAGGTTTCAATTTGTTATGCTGGATAATGTGATACTCTTCTGTTTTTTCAGGCAGTGATTACATTGGTGGAAAAGTGTTTCTTGCATAACCTTTCTTGGCGGATAAAAACAAATCAGGGTTTGTATAAACAAGCCCTGATTTGTTTTTGTCGGATCAAGATGGATAACCGGATTTAGAATTCAAATTTTTCTAATTTCATCTTGCCCAATTCTTGCAATTTAGGAACCAAGGTTATAAAATGTGCAGCTTTTTCGTGTGCATCCAGTGACTCAGCATCTTTCCATGTTTCGCAAATCATAAGGACATCTTTCCGTGTCGCGCTCTCAAAGATATCATAAGCGATGCAACCCTTGTCGTTTAAAGATTGCGCTACCAATTCCTTTGCTGTTTCTAAGACAGCATTGCGGTTACTCTCGTTTACTTGGATAAAAACATTTAATCTGATCATAATTCGTATTATTAAATTAAGAAATGTATAGTTGGTTTCATTCTCTTTTTATTTTCTCATAAACTCATTTTTCCGTCTGAATTTACGTTGTAATTTGAATACCCCATTCCATGCAGGTTGCAGAAAATCGAATAAGGGGAGTAGTGCACAGAACTTCCGTTCGCCAAAAACTTTGGCGGTTTTTCTGAAAACAATCAGTTGCATCGTGAAGCGTGCTGACCATAGCAAAACGGCAATGCCTGCAATAGTCCATTGGTGGAGAAGAATACTGATGGTTATAGTGGCGATGATGGCTGTATAGAACAAGAATCTGCTGCAAGTCTCAAATCCCATGAGATAACGGGCGGTTCCATGAAATAACCGGCTGGTAGCCGCATAGCTTATTTTCTCTTCACACCATATTCTTTTATATTTAGGCATGGCGATTCGCATCAGACTTTCAGGGCTGGTCTTCTTCATCAATGCTCTGATCCAGGTGGTCGGCGGCCAGATCCCGCTG
>UQYE01000022.1:0-31429 GCA_900545145.1 uncultured Collinsella sp.
TTTTTGGCACTTAGATTTTCTGAATGCCGGGGGATAACTTAGCAGTGGCTCCCGTGTGGCTCCGGAGGGGCGGGGCATAAGGTTTCCTGCTCGGGCAGTCCTGCTCGCACGAAGGCCACATTAAGTGGCCTTCGGCTCGTGCGGAATCTACGAAAATCTCAACCCGGCCCCTCGGACCGGAGCTGCGGTAACTTTGCTGCGAATCTTCGCGCCCGTTGACCGACGCCCCCACTCATAAGCCTTAAGTCGGCGGGCTGATGGGTTGGATCCCTCTGGGCTACAGAGTTGAAACGAAGGTTGACAGGCGGTGGAGGCCTTCGTCCAGGTTTTCGTCGGAGACGCAGTAGCTTAGGCGGATGTGGCCTTCGGCGCCGAAGCAGTCGCCCGGGACTAGGGCTACGTTGGCCTCTTTGATGGCTTTGATGCAGAAGGCTTCACTTGTTAGGCCGAATTGCTTAATGCTGGGGAAGGCGTAGAAGGCGCCTGCTGGTTCTACTACGTCGAGGCCCATGGCGTCTAAGGCTGCGAGCACGCGTTCGCGGCGGGCTCGGTAGACTTCGAGCATGGGGGTTGGGTCCACGGTGAGTGCCGTGCGGGCGGCGTCCATCTCGAAGGAGACGGCGCTCGATACTAGGTATTGGTGGGCCTTTGCGATCTCGGCGATGACGGGGGTTGTAGCGGCGAGCCAGCCCAAGCGCCAGCCGGTCATGGCCCAGGGCTTGGAGAAGCTCTCGATGACTACCGTCTGCTCGCGCAGCTCCGGGTGGCGCTGGGCAAAGCGCTCGTAGCCATCCACATAGACGAGGCGGTTGTACACGTCGTCGCAGACCACGTATATGCCCGCCTGCTCCGCCACGCGCGCCACGGCGTCGAGCGATGCCGCGTCGAGGATGCAGCCCGTGGGATTGTTGGGCGAGCAGATGACGATGGCCTTGGTCGCTGGGGTCACACAGGCGCGAAGCGCTTCCTCGTCAACCTGAAATTGCGCAGGTTCCGTATCCAAAAAGACCGCTTTGGCGTGATTGGCCACAACAATGCTCTCGTACAGTCCAAAGGCCGGCGTGGGGATAATGACCTCGTCGCCGGGGTTGAGCATAGCCATGAATGTTGCCGACAGGGCCTCAGTCGCGCCGTCGGTCAGGATGACCTCGTCTGCCGAAAACGTAAGGCCCGCATCCCCCATGTAGGCAGACAGCGCCTCGCGCAGGGCGGGGCGACCGTTGTTGGGCGGATAGTGCGTGTCACCGCGGTCCAACGCGGCGGTCACCCCGGCGCTTATCACATCGGGCGTGGGAAAGTCGGGCTCGCCAAGCGCAAGCGCGATGCACCCCGGATGCTGGGCGGCGAGCGCGTTGATCCGGCGGATACCGGAGGGCTTGAGCGTGGCAAGCGAGGTATTCATGGGCAGACGCATGGCGTTCCTTTCGTAAGGGTTGCACTAGGATAGCGCGGCGAGGCGCCGTCAGACGGTGTAACCTAAACGGAAACGAACCGGAAAGGAGGCGGCATGGAGACGACCGCACGCGGCGATGTACCAAAAACGTTGCAAACCATTGCGTATATCAGTATTCCCGAGAGCACCGATCTTGAGTTTTTGCTTTGGGACCTGCAGGATGCCATCGCGGCCTATGCCCGGCTTTCCGGCACCGCACTCCCCCACCCGGTTGACTTGAAGACAAATGACGTCGGTGCAGTCGATGGCATAGTGCTCGCCGTTGATGATGCATTTGACGATGAGGCAATGACCGCCGTCGAGCAGATACTCGATCGCCTTGGCGGTACGGGAACGCGTGTCTATGCCATGATTCAAGCCGCACAAGAGGGCGCTGAGCAGGCGCGCGGGGCCGCCGTTCGTCTGCACAAGGCATGCGAGCGCCAGGGCCAATTGTGGTGTGGCGGCGTTGTCATCTGCGCCGGCAGCGGCATTGCGGCGCTTCGTCGCTCCCCGCGCATGGGACTCTTGCGGCGACCGTTTTCGGAAGCGATGGATAAGCTTGTGGGCGCTGTGCGCATGGGCTGCTCCGTCAAGCATGCACAGCGACTTGGCGGTGGCAATGCCGCCAACGTCGACGCCGACGGCATGGTTTGCGCCGAGCCAGCCGTGCCCGCGCCGATCTGGCGAGGCGTTCTAAAACGTCTGGGCACCCACGCTCAAACAAAAATCTAAATTAAATAACAGCCCAGTCAACGGCTTCGTGCCAACGCTCAACAAGACGCTCCAGGCGCCAGGCGGCATTGGCGGGACTTGTCGAGGGCAGGACGATAGCGGGCAGCCCGGTGTGTTCTTGTAGATAGCGCTTGTAGAGCCGGCCAGCTGTACCACCGTTGCATATCACCTGCTCAATGGGGGCTGCGCCGGTAATGCGCTCGATATGTGCCGGCACAACGTTGCGAATGCTCGCGTCGCTTGAGCCCTTGATATCACAGCTCTCGATCACGTCCCACAGGGCCACACCGCCGTTGAGCAGCATGGATCGCTTGGCAGCAATCGAGGCGTCGAGCGTCGCGGGCTCGCCGCTCGCCAAAAAGTCTCCCTCGTTGGGCGGCACGGGCACACCGAGGCACGCGGCCATCACGCGCCAAAAGCGATTCTGAGGGTTGCCGTAATAAAAGGCATTGGCGCGCGAAAGCACCGAGGGAAACGACCCCAGCAGCAAAACGCGCGAGTGCTCGTCAAACACGGGTTCAAACCCATGCTCAATATGTTGATAGCCCTCGTCCGGCGCGGCCACGAGCTAAGCCCTCAGCAGATAGCGCACCTCGTAGGGCGCAAGCTCAAGGGAGCCCGCCAGCTCGACCGTGGGCACGCCGTCGGCCAGCAGGTCGACAAAGGACCCATTGAGCTCGCCGGCGCCAAAGGTGTAAGGCTCGCCCACGGCATTGACCGCCACGAGCACCGTCGCGTCGTCGCAGGCGCGCTCGAACAGCAGCTGCTTGTTCTGAATCACCACGTTGCGATAGGCACCATAGTTGAGGGCACGGGCCGCCGCGTCGTCTGCCGAGCGCAGGTGCGCGAGCTGCTTGATGAAGGCCGTCAGCTCGTTGGGCGCAGGCTCATCGAGCGCAGGTCGCAGCGCCCAGTCACCATCGGGGCCGCCCTTTTCGCCAGGAATCCCCCACTCGCTGCCATAGTAGACGCACGGAATGCCCGGCATGCCAAAGAGCATGCCATAAGCGGGGCGCAGACAGGACTTGTCGGTAAGGATGCTCGCCAGGCGCGGCACATCGTGGTTGTCGACAAACGACAGCAGATGCTTGCCGCGATAAATGCACCACGGGTCACCGCCAAACTGGCGGCGCAGCGAGTGCGCGATCTCGAACATATTGACCGAGTTAAAGCTGGAGTACAGGCCCTTGTAGCACTCGTAGTTGGTGCAGGAGTCGAGCATCTCGTCGTTGACGATCTGGTTGTAGTCGCCGTGGAGCGTCTCGCCGATCAGCACAAAGTCGGGCTTGAGCTCACGGGCAAAGGCGTGCAGGCGGCGCATAAAGTCGCGGTCGAGCATATAGGCAACGTCCAGGCGCAGGCCGTCGACGCCAAAGACGTCGGCCCAACGGCGCACGGACTCGAGCAGGTAATCGACCACGGCGGGGTTTTGCAGGTTGAGCTTCACGAGCTCAAAATGGCCTTCCCAGCCCTCGTACCAAAAGCCATCGCCATAGCAGGAGTCGCCGTCAAAGCTGATGTGGAACCAATCCTTGTAGGGCGAGTCCCACTTGCGCTCCTGCACATCGCGGAAGGCCCAAAAGCCACGGCCCACATGGTTGAAGACCGCATCGAGCACCACGCGGATGCCATGGGCGCGCAGCGTCTCGCACACGGCGGCAAAATCGGCATCCCCACCCAGGCGACGGTCGATATGGCGCAGGCTGCGCGTGTCGTAGCCATGGCTGTCGGATTCGAGCGGCGGGTTAATGAGCACAGCACCGATGCCGAGCTCTTGCAGGTAGTCGGCCCATTGGGCGATCTTCATGATGGGCGCATCGGGGTTGGGCGCAGCGTTGGCAGCCTGGGCGAGCTCATCCTCGGCAACGGGCGCGGCGTTTTCGCGCGGAGCTCCACAAAAGCCCAGCGGATAGATCTGGTAGAACGTCGTCTCGTATGCCCACATAGCAACCTCCCGGTAAGCTCAACACAACGACATCCATTGTATGCCCGGCTTGTATCCTCTTCCCCAAAATAAGTTGCGGTGGAATAGTTCCTGTTTGAGCCTTCACAGGCCCTAGCCAGGAACTATTCCACCGCAACTGATGAGGGAACGTGATTAGGCGACGGGCTTGGCGCGGCGTATGGCCGGGAACAGTACGGTGATGGCGAGGATGACGCCCACGACGGTAATCGCCCCGCCCGCGAAGCCAATCCAGGAGATACCGGGACCCGAAACCACGGCGCCGCCGATCGCGGTGCCCGTGCCGATGCCGAGGTTAAACAGGCCCGAGAAGATCGACATGGCGACGGCCGACGAATCCGCCGGCGTGTACTTGATGAGCTCGGCCTGAAACGCCACGTTAAAGGCCGTGGAGCAGCAGCCCCATAGCGCGCAAACAGCGAGAACGGCGACGAGCGACGGTGCAACCGGACCCATGAGCAGCAGAGCCACAGGCACGCCGGAGAGTGTGATAGCCAAGAACGGAAAGCGATGGCCATCGAACAGTCGGCCGAACAGCCAGCTTCCGAGCAGACCGGAGCAGCCAAACGCCGTCAGCGTCATGGTGATGGCGCTTGCGTCGACATGGGCGACCTGCGCCAGGAAGGGCTCGATATAGCTGTAACCCGCGTAGTAGCCGGTCGCCATAAAGACCGTGACCGCATAAAGCGCGATGAGGAACGGATTCTTGAGCAGCTCGGGCAGCTGCTTAACGGTAAAGCGCTCGCCCACCGGCATGGCCGGGAACACCGCGGCCTGGTAGACGACCGCGACGGCAGAAAAAGCTCCGACCACGGCAAACGTCATACGCCAGCCCACGGCCAGCCCGATGGCGCGGCCGATCGGCAGGCCAAAGATCTGCGCGATGGACGAGCCCGTGGCGATCATGCTAATGGCGAGCGCCCCGTGGCGACTGTCAACCAGGCGCGAGGCCATGATTGAGGCGACCGACCAGAACACGGCATGCGCGCAGGCGACCACCAGACGCGCGCAAACCAAAATAGGATAGGTAGGCGCCACGGCGGACAGGAACTGACCCAGCGAGAACACGGCAAGCACGCCGAGCAGCATACGCTTGAACTCGAAGCGCGAGGCAAACACCATAAGCGGCAACGACAGCAACATGACGCCCCAGGCGTAGACCGAGATCATGATGCCTGCCTGGGCCTCGGTGAGCGAGAACGACGCGGCGATATCGGTCAGAAGGCCGATGGGCATGAACTCCGACGTGTTGAACACGAATGCGCAGCAGGCGAGCCCGATAAGCGGGAGCCACTGCCTGAGTGAGATGCCATCTTGTCTTGCCTGACTCATATATAACGTCTCCAATCATTTTGAGCGGAGGCGATTATATAGCAACGGTCCCGCATCCGTCAGCAACAGATGCGGGGCCGTAATCAACTCAATACACAGAGGTTGCGCCATCAATAAATAACTAAGCCAGCCCCAGCAATATGCCCGCCGAATGCACGACAAACGCCACGATCCAGGCGACCGTCACCTGAAACGCGAACACGGCCACGGCATAGCGCGCGCCCAACTCGCTCTTGACGGCGCCGATTGCCGCTACGCAGGGCGGGTACAGCAGCGTAAAGACCAGGAACACGTAGGCGGTAAACGGCGAAAACATGGTCGACAGCGCCGCGGGCGAGGTTGCGCCCAGAAGCACCGTGAGGGTCGAGATGACACTCTCCTTGGCGATAAGTCCGGTGACGAGAGCCGTCGACGCACGCCAGTCGCCAAAGCCGAGCGGCGCCAGCACCGGCGCGATGATGCTACCCAAACTGGCAAGCAGGCTTTGCGACTGATCGGCGACCACGTTAAAGCGAATATCGAACGTCTGGAGGAACCAGATGACCACGGTGGCGGCAAAGATAATGGTGAAGGCCTTGGTAATAAAGTCCTTGGCCTTATCCCATGCCAGCATCACCGTCGTCTTGACGCTCGGCAGACGGTAATTGGGAAGCTCCATGATAAACGGCACCGGGTCACCCTTAAATGCCGTGCGATTGAGCACCAAAGCCGCGATGCAACCGACCGCAATGCCAATCAAATAGAGCGAGACCATGGCGGGAACCGTCGCCTGCGGGAAAAACGCCCCGCACAGCAGACCGTAGACCGGCAACTTGGCCGAACAGCTCATGAACGGCGTGAGCATGACGGTCATCTTGCGGTCGTGCTCGGATGGGAGCGTACGGGTTGACATGATAGCCGGCACGGTGCAGCCAAAACCGACGAGCATAGGCACGAAGCTGCGGCCCGACAGGCCAAAGCGACGCAGCACTTTATCCATGACAAAGGCCACGCGCGCCATGTAGCCGGAGTCTTCCAGAATGGAGAGGAACAAAAAGAGCACGACGATAATCGGCAGGAAGGTCAGCACGCTGCCCACGCCCGTAAGCACGCCGTCGACAGCCAGCGAGCGTACCACGTCGTTGGTGCCGAACGCCTTGAGGCCCGCATCGGCCGAGGCGATGACGGCAGCGATGCCGTCCTCCATGAGTCCCTGCAACGCCGTGCCGATCACGCCAAACGTCAGCCAAAAGACGAGGCCCATGATCACCAGGAACGCCGGAATGGCTGTGTAACGACCTGTCAGGATGCGGTCAATCTTGACGGAGCGCACGTGCTCGCGGCTCTCGTGCGGCTTTACGACGCAGCGCCCGCACACGTCGCCGATAAAGCCGAAGCGCATGTCGGCCAGCGCAGATAGACGGTCGGTGCTGGCCTCGCCCTCCATCTGGGTAATGATGTGCTCGATGGCGTCAAGCTCGTTGCGATCCAGATGAAGTGCCTCGGTCACCAGCTCGTCGCCCTCAACCAGCTTGGTCGCCGCAAAACGCACCGGAATGTGCGCCGTCACGGCATGGTCCTCGATCAGGTTGGCAATGCCGTGGATGCAGCGATGCAGTGCACCGCCGTCTGGACCATCGGGCGCACAGAAGTCCAGGCGACCGGGGCGCTCACGGAACCGCGCCACGTGCAAGGCATGATCCACCAGCTCGCCGATACCCTCGTTGCGGGCAGCGCTAATGGGGACAACGGGCACGCCCAACAGGCTCTCGAGCAGGTTGACGTCCACGGCGCCGCCGTTGGCCGTCACCTCGTCCATCATGTTGAGCGCGATGACCATGGGACGATCGAGCTCCATAAGCTGCAGCGTCAGGTACAGGTTACGCTCGATGTTGGTGGCGTCGATGATGTCGATGATGGCGTCGGGGTCTTCGTCCAAGATGAATTGGCGGCTGACGATTTCTTCGCCCGTGTACGGCGACAACGAGTAAATACCGGGCAAGTCGGTAACGCTCGCCTCGGGGTGGTTGCGGATGGTGCCATCTTTGCGGTCGACCGTCACGCCGGGAAAGTTACCGACATGCTGGTTGGAGCCCGTCAGCTGGTTGAACAGCGTGGTCTTGCCGCAGTTCTGGTTGCCGGCGAGGGCAAAATGCAGCGGTGCGCCCTCGGGCACGGCCGTCTTCGCGGCGCGGGGCGAATACGTCCCCTCGCCGAGTGCCGGATGCTCCGTCGTGCCGATTGCGGCGTTGGCGCGCGGACCCATATCGGTGTCGTGAACGCCCACGAGCTCGATGCGAGCGGCATCGTCCTTGCGCAGCGTCAACTCGTAGCCACGCAGGCGAATCTCGAGCGGGTCGCCCATAGGGGCGTACTTCATCATGGTGACTTCGGTGCCCGGCGTTAGGCCCATGTCCAAAATATGCTGTCGGAGTGCCTGATCGTCCGATGCCACCGATGCGACAACGGCGTCCTTTCCAATCTCGAGTGTATCGAGCTTCACGCGCTCATCCTTTCGTTAGACGCGGTTAACCGTTTACCGTGGCTAACCAACTCGTAACGACAAATGATAGCGCTCTGAACTATTTTATAAAGTCAAATACCGATGTTTACCTGCGCAAACTTTATGCGGTGCGCCCCGAAAGCTCTTTGCGCATACCGCTCAGCGAGATCGAAATGGAACCCGACCGCGCGGTAGCAGTGAGTCGATCACCCTCAACCGACCCCGTGCATGTAAAGGGCGCCTTGCCCATCAAGACGTGGGAGATAGTACCCGAGAGCTCAAAGAAATCGCCCTCAGCGCGGGCACTCGAGAGAGCGATATTGAGACCCCTGACGTTTAGTACCGCCCTGAGCGCGCCGTTCACCCCATGTGCAAACGTCACCTCGCCGCGTTTACTCCCCACCGGCGTCTGGGCCGAAACCACATACGCACCCTCAAGCATGGCTCCTCCTCTGAGTAGGCTTTTTGAAACGGCTATCTAGTCTACTTTGCTGCGAGACGGCTTGCCCAGAAACTGCGGGCACGCAACGACGTTCAATCAACAGATTGCTGCAAGGGGAACAAGCGTGCAAGGGGGACAGATTGCATTTGGCACCACTTGCGCCAACGGACGGGATGCGGAGCGACGACCGTGCAGGTGGATTCCGGATCGTCGCTTCCTCCGTCCCCCAGCGAATCAAAACAAGTTGCGGTGGAATAGTTCCTGTTTGATGCTTTAACCAGCAAAAACAGGAACTATTTCACCGCAGCTGCAAAAGCCCGCGCTGGCAACATATGTCACCCGCGCGGACTTGGTGGGCACTCACAGAGGCACGTTATAGAGACCCACACCAGTTATGGAATGCCAAACAGCACCGATACGCGATGTCCGCCGGCCTACCAAGCAACAAAGCTCGCCATAGTCTTAGACAATCGGCGCAATGCCGGCAAAGTGCAGATACAGCGAGATGACTGCCACGACAATGACCACCGCTGCGATCAGCTTGTCGTGCAGGTGCGGAAGCACCTGCTTGCCACGGCCGCGCTCACCCAGAATATAGACGGGAATGGCCGGAGCAAAAAGGATCGTCGTGATCATGACGCCCTGGAGACCCGTCGACCACACCAGGAACAGCGTGTAGATAAAGCCGAGCGTACCGAAGAAGCGCGCTTTGCCGACACTTGGCGCATGTGGCCTGTCCAGATGCTCGTTCTTCCAGCCAATCACCATGTAATAAGCAGCCGAGCAGACATACGGAACCAGAATCGTGTTGACCGCGCAGCTATAGAAGAACTGGTAGGTGCTCGCCGCCACATACGACACAATCAAGAAGAACTGCGTGATACCGGAGCTCACGAGAATCGTCACCACCGGGGCGTCGTGTTTGTTCGTCTTGGCAAACGCCAGCGGGAAGGAACCCTGACGCGCCGCCTCAAACGGCGTCTCGGATGCAATGATGACGTAACCCAACATTGCGCCGACCAGCGAGAGAATAACGCCAAGGTTTACGATGGCAGCGCCAACCGGGCCGATTGCGCACTCGAGAATTCCCGCCATGGAGGGCGTTGCGAGCTGTGCCATTTCCTCACGCGGCATAATGCCGAGCGACAGCATCGAGATGATCAGATACAGCGTGAACACGGCTGCAAATCCAAGCGCCGTCGAGCGACCGACATCGCGCACATACTTTGCACGGCCCGAGATGACGACAGCGCCCTCGATGCCCGTAAAGACCCAGACAAGAGCGATCATGGTCGAGACAACTTGCTCGCCAAACCCAGGACCAGCCGGCTCGCCCCAGAAGTTGTCCATAAAGATATCGACGTTGAACTTACCCAGGAGCACGATGCTCAGCACGAAAAGTCCCAGTGGCACCAACTTCGCCAACGTAACAATCGTGTTAATGCCCGCAGCCTCTTTGACGCCGCGAAGCACAAGGGCGGTGAGGAACCACAAAAACACGCTGGCACAGATGATGGAAAGTAGATTATTGCCCGTGCCAAACGCAGGGAAGAAATAGCCCAGCGCGCTAAACAGCAAGAGCGCAAAGCTCACGTTGGAAAGGCACGCGCTGATCCAGTAGCCCCAAGCGGAGTTGAATCCAATGTAATCGCCAAAGCCAGCCGCAGCATATGCATAGATGCCGCCGGTCAGGTCGGGGCGAGCCTGAGACAGACCGTTGAACACCATCATCAGCGCAAAGACACCGATAAAGCAAATTCCCCACGAGACAATAACCGCGCCGGTATTGGCTCCGCCTGCCGCCATATCACCGGCAAGCGAAAAGATACCGCCGCAAATGCTCGCGGTGATGACCATCATAGTCAGACGGAAGAGATCCAGACCATTGGGGTCGATCATCTCGTCGTTACAAGTTTTAGAGGCCATTCTATGTGCACCCCCTCCATCAAGCGACCGCACAAAGATGGCCCAGACGCCCGAATCGGGTGCCGGGCCATCGGTCAAGCGATCATTAAGCTAGTACAGCGACCGTATTAGAAGCGCAGCGACAGGCAGGAGAGGCCGCCGTCGACCTTGCGGTACTCGGAGGTATCGACAACGAGCGTCTTGTAGCCCAGATCCTGCACGGCCTTGAGCACGGTCGGATAGCCCTCGGCAACGATGACTGTACCGTTGACCCAGATGCAATTGGCGCCGTAAGCCTCGTCCTCGGGCACGACGATCTTGTTGTACTGGGCAAAGTCGGGCTTATCGATGAACTCACCGGAGACGAGCATGTTGTTGTCCTCGATGTAGTTGACGCCCGTCTTGAGGTGCAGGACCTCCTCCAGCGGCACCTCGGAGCCCTCCAGGCCCCAGCCCTCGAGAATCTCGCAGAACTGGCGGATGCCCTCTTCGTTGGTGCGAGCGGAACGACCGACGTAAAAATGGTCGCCGACCATCATGACGTCGCCGCCGTCGAGCGTGCCGGGGGAAACGATGTGCTTCACATGCTCGTCGTCAAAGAAGCGACGGACGACCGGCTCGATCTCGTCCTTCTCGCCGTTACGGCTGTCGGCACCGGGGTTGGTAATGATGGCGCCGCAGCGAGTGATAACGGCCGGATCCTCAACGAAGCAGCTGTCGGGATACTGCTCAAGTGCCGGCAGCACCGACACGTCAACGCCGCACTGCTCGAGTGCGTGCTCGTAATCGTAGTGCTCCTCGATAGCGCGCTCGTAGATGGGCTGGCCAAGCTCGGGGGCACTCGTGATGCCATTGCTCAGGGACTTGCCGGGACGACGGATGATGACGTGGCTGAACTTGGTCATGATGATCCTCCTTGGATCTCTTAGTAGTGAGCGGACTTCCTTGCGTCCGCCTTCCTTCCGATGGCTTTATCTTAGGGTGTCTTTGCTGTTTTGTATATTGTATACAATCCTGAACGGTAGGTTTTTCCCGGTGAGCGTATTATTGCTTCCTAGGGTCAGGTAGCGCGATTTAGCTGGTCGTTCTATAATCCAATTAGCCTATTCAAAACAAACGTATTTATATTTGAAAATATACAGTTAAGGTATATAAGCTCATGGAAACACTCAGAAGACCCTTGAAGGATCATGTATACGACTATATTTCGAGTCGCATAGACGCCGGCGAGCTTTCGGCCGGCGACCGTGTGAGCGAGCAAGCGATCTGCGATGCCATGGGCGTATCGCGCACGCCGGTTCGCGAGGCGCTCATCCAGCTGGCAAGCGACGGCTATCTGGACAACCTCCCCCGCCGCGGGTTCCGCGTCCGTGGATTCGATCAGCAAAACGCCGTCGAAGTCTTTGAGATTATGGGGCCGCTCGACGGGCAGGCGGCATACCTTGCCTGCCCCCTCCTGACCGAAGAGGACATCATGCAGCTAAAGTTCTTGGTTGGATCCATGGACCTAGCGATCCAAGGCGGTCTTATCCGAAAGTACGACGACATTCAGCGGGACTTTCACCTTACGTACTTCAACCGCTGCGGCAACGACCGTCTGCGCGACATGATTTCGCAACTCGAGCGTTGCTTTATCAAACGCGATTACGAGACCGTCGATCAGGAGACGGCGTGCAAACTGCTGGGTATAGCCAATACCGAGCATGCCCACATTCTTGAGCTGTTCGAAGCGCGGGATGCGGCGGCCGTGCGAGACTACGTTCGCGATGTCCATTGGAACACGGAGAACGCCCAGTTCACCGTTTGGTAGAAATATAACGATCGGTGCCGGCCCAACCCTTGGCGGCCAGGGCAATGTCGATGTTTTGGCACCGAAAGCGAAAACCCGCCAAAGCGAGCAAGGTGCCTTGAAACGAGGCGGCATTGACCTTCTGGTCATGCCGCCGAAGTTGAAAGGCAAATTGCCGCTCTGGCGGGCTTGCAGCGTCAAGTGGTTACGGCGTTTGGTAAAACGCCGTAACTAAAACCCGTGGCGCTCCAGGAAGCGGAAGGCTAGGCGGATCCAGGGACGGACCGCCACCTGCTTGTCCTCGTTGTCGACCGCGGTGTTGGCGTTGCCGAGCGAAAGGCCGTGACCGCCCTGGTCAAAGACGTGCATCTCGCATGCAACACCCTCCTCGGCCATGCGCTGCGCAAACGGGTAAACCTGCGCGATCGGCGCCGTCTTGTCGTCGGACACGCCCCACACAAAGGTCGGGGGCATCTGGCGCGAAACGTGCGTGGTAGGGCAAATGTCGGCCAGGTGCTCATCGGTCGCCTCGCCGCCCGTCACCATCGACAGATAGTCGTTGAGCAAATCGCGCCCCGTCTTGCCACCCGTCTTGGGCACGCGCAGGTCGATGCGCGGGTCGCGTGTCTGCATATCACGCACATAGGCAAGGTCGAGCAACGGATAGCCCAGCACCACGGCATCGGGGCGAATATCTTCCGCGCGCGCCCCTGCCAGGCCCGCGAAGGGACCAGTCTTCCACTGCGTTGCCAGCGAAGCGCAAATCATGCCGCCCGCCGAGAAACCCACGATGCACACGCGCTTGGGATCGACATGCCACTCGTCGGCGTTGGCGCGCACGGTAGCGACCATCTTGGCGAGGTCCGCCTGCGGGTGCGGAAAGCTCACGTCGCCCGTGGCGCTCGTCACATAGTTGAGCACAAAGGCCTGGTAGCCGCGGTCCAAAAACGCAAACGCCACCGGGTCCTGCTCGTGCGGAGCGATATGCGTAAACCCGCCTCCGCCGCAGATGATCACCGCGGGGCGGCGGCCATTGGGCTTGTCGGGCAGCGGCTCGGCACCCAGATACGTAAACGTCGCCGGATAATCCTCGGTCGGCTCCTCGCCCCACAGCGCGTGATTCTCGACAATCATATGTGCTCCCTTCGCGCAGATTATGCGCACTCATTTTTCGCTCTCAAGCGTACCCCAGTTGGGCCCAGGGCGCAGAAACACTCCCGCAATAAGTTCACCTTCAACTGATATATCACATAATCCCAGCTCAGCGCTATCGTTTCACAGCGTAAAATAGGAGCGCTGACCGTGCCGGGAAACACATACGAAACGTTTCCGGCTTCATTACACGCGTGCCATATGCGCGCTTGATACGTTGGAGGCAACTATGGGTCTGCTCGATTCGCTTAAGTCCACCTTCACCTCGACGGGCGAGGCGTCCGTTCCGCCCGCAGCAAGCTTCGCCACCCGCGAAGGCGTCATCTATGCCCCCGTCAACGGCGTGCTCGTCAACCTGGACGAGGTCCCCGATGAGACCATCGCCTCGGGTATGCTCGGTCAGGGCTATGGCATCGAGCCCATCACCGGCACCATCTATGCGCCCGCCAACGGCCGCATCGGCGCCACCACCGTCACCAACCACTCCATCGGCATGATCACCGAGGACGGCCTGCGCGTGTTCATCCATGTTGGCCTGGGCACCGTGGAAATGAACGGCAAGGGCTTTGCCCGCTTTGTCGAGATGGGCGATGTGGTCAAGGCCGGCCAGCCGCTCATCAGCTTCGACCGCGACGCCATTAAGGCCGCTGGCCACGAGGACATCGTGACCGTCATCGTCTCCGAGCTCGACCGTCTTAAGAGCATCGACCACGTCGGCGAGTCTGGCACGCTTATCGGCGGCAACCCGCTCGTCAAGCTGGGCGACCCGCTGCTGGTAGCCAAGACCAAGTAGCCAGGCCCCGCGCCACACAGCCAAAAGGCATCTCGTCAAGCGCCCGCGACCATTTGGCCGCGGGCGCTTTTCGTTTGAAAAAGGTTCGTTTGAAAAACCATCCCGTCAATGCCTTATCTGTATAGCCCAAATGAGCCGAGCTGCTAGAATATCGAACTGTATGGATAACTATCATTCAACCGTTATGGGAGGATACGTGAACCGCACCAAAATCGCGCAGCTTTACGCCGATGCCGAGTCGCTTGGCGGCCAGACCGTCACCGTCGCCGGCTGGGTCAAGTCCATCCGCGACATGAAGAACTTTGGCTTTGTTACGCTCAACGACGGCAGCTGCTTCCGCGACCTGCAGGTCGTCATGAACCGCGAGGCACTCGACAACTACGACGAGATCGCCCATCAAAACGTCTCGGCCGCACTCATTTGCACCGGCACCGTCAAGCTGACCCCCGATGCGCCCCAGCCCTTCGAGCTTTCTGCCACCTCCATCGAGGTCGAGGGCGTCAGCGCCCCGGATTACCCGCTGCAGAAGAAGCGCGCAACCGTCGAGTTCCTGCGCACCCAGCAGCACCTGCGCCCGCGCACCAACCTGTTCCGCGCCGTGTTCCGCATCCGTTCTGTCGCGGCTGCCGCCATCCACCGCTTCTTCCAGGAGCAGGGCTTTGTCTACGTCAACACCCCCATCATCACCACGAGTGACTGCGAGGGCGCCGGCGAGATGTTCCGCGTGACCACGCTCGACCCCAAAAATCCGCCCCTCACCGAGTCCGGCGAGGTCGACTGGAGCCAGGACTTCTTTGGCAAGCACGCGAGCCTTACCGTGTCCGGCCAGCTCAATGCCGAGAACTTTGCCATGGCCTTTGGCGACGTGTACACCTTTGGCCCCACCTTCCGCGCCGAAAACTCCAACACCACGCGCCACGCCGCCGAGTTTTGGATGATCGAGCCCGAGATGGCCTTTGCCGACCTGAACGACTACATGGATAACGCCGAGGCCATGCTCAAGTACGCCCTTAAGGACGTTATGGCCACCTGCCCCGACGAGCTCAATATGCTCAACAAGTTTGTGGACAAGGGCCTGATCGAGCGCCTGGACCATGTGGCAAACTCCGACTTTGCCCGCGTTACCTACACCGAGGCTGTCGAAATCCTGGAGCAGGCAGTCGCTGCTGGCCACCAGTTTGATTACCCCGTCAGCTGGGGCATCGACCTGCAGACCGAGCACGAGCGTTTCCTGACCGAGGAGCACTTTAAGCGACCGACCTTCGTAACCGACTACCCGGCCGAGATCAAGGCGTTCTACATGCGCATGAACGAGGACGGCAAGACCGTCGCCGCCGCCGACTGCCTGGTTCCCGGTATCGGCGAGATTATCGGCGGCTCCCAGCGCGAGGAGCGCCTGGATCTGCTCGAGGCCCGCATCAAGGACCTGGGCATGAATCCCGAGCAGTACAAGTACTACCTTGACCTGCGCCGCTACGGTTCCTGCAAGCACGCCGGCTACGGCTTGGGCTTCGAGCGCTTGGTCATGTATCTGACCGGCGTGGGCAACATCCGCGACGTCCTGCCGCACCCGCGCACCGTGGGCAACGCCGACTTCTAATCGCCACAGCGCCACCAAACACGTTCCAGCGCATCACGCCAGCGCCTCTCGGCAAGCCGAGGGGCGCTTTTTTCAACAGTATCCGTCAAGCTTTTGGCAAGATTTTGGTCAGTTGAGCAGGGCTGTTGAAAACTCGACCCGCCGCTTGCCGACGACTACCGACCGCCCAGAGCGCCCTGCGCCCCTGGGAAAGCCCCACGTCCTAGGCTCCATACCGTCGCCACCCAAAACGGAAAGGACGTGGGCACCATGACCGAAGCCGCTGTTGAAACCTACGACACCACGACGAGGGGCGCCGCCTCGATGGCAGCCTATCGCGCCGTTCGCATCCTGCAACTATTAAGCGAAAACACCGGCGAGGACAAGGCCATGCTTTCCGATGAGTTGATCCGGCGTCTCGCCCATCCCGACGACCCCGCCCGCATGCCCATCTCGGCGGCGCGGCGCAGCATCTACACCGCCATCTCCGCACTTCGCCATGCCGGATACGAAATTGAGTACAAGCGCGGCGTGGGCTATCGACTCTTGACCCGTCCGCTCACCGACGAAGAGATCATCCGGCTCCACGGCATGGTCATGCGCAACCGCTCCACGCCCATCGCCATTCGAAAGAGCATAGCGCAGCACCTGGTCGCCATGGCGAGTGCCGACGTTCGCGGCTACCTCGATGCACCCGAGCCTGCTCCAAGCGCAGGCGACAAATCCACCAAGGCCACACGCACGCCCGTCAAGCGCATCGATGCCTGCGAGCTCATCGAGCAGGCCATCGACCACGGAACCACGGTGAGTTTTGATATTTCGAGTGTCACGGCACGCGGAGAGGTCGAAGTGGCGCGGATGACACTCCGGCCCTTTGCTATCAAGCAACGAGACGGCATCTCGTATTTGCTGGGAACGGTCTATGACGCGCGAGGCGCCGACGACACGCTGCGTACCGTTGAGATCGGCCGCATGAGAAACGTCACCACACGTCTCCTTGACGGCAAGAAGCTCTTCGCCGTCCTGGACGAGGACGATGCCTCCTCCGCCGCATAAGACCCTCCGCCGCCCATTCGACTACCCGTACCGCCCATCCGATTCTGTATTAAAAAACCCGCCAGGCTGTTGTAAAAATGGACATCAGCGCTACTATAGTTCCACTTGCACTTTGTCCCAGTGCAGTGTTTCCAGCCATTTTTATACTGGGGGTAATGATATGAAGGACATCACCATCAGCCGCAGGAGCCTTCTGGTCTCCGCCGGTCTGCTCGCGCTCGCCCCGCTCGCCGGATGCGGCGGCAACTCTGGTTCCGGCTCTGCTGCCGCCGGTTCCGACTACACCATCGGCGTTCTGCAACTCACCGAGCACTCCGCACTCGATGCCGCCAACGACGGCTTTGTCAAGGCCATCAAGGAGAGCGGCCTTAAGGTCAAGATCGACCAGAAGAACGCCCAGAACGACCAGTCCACGTGTAAGTCCATTGCCGACAAGTTTGTGGGCGACAACGTCAACCTGATTTATGCCATCGCCACGCCCGCCGCGCAGGCTGCCGCCGGTGCCACCGCCGAGATTCCCATCGTCGGCACCGCCATCACCGACTTCGCCGCCTCCGGCCTGGTCCAGGACAACGACAAGCCCGGCACCAACGTCACCGGCGCCTCCGACCTCACCCCGGTCGCCGAGCAGCTCGAGATGATGCAGAAGGTCCTGCCCGACGTTAAGAAGGTCGGCTTGCTCTACTGCACCGCCGAGTCCAACTCCGACGTCCAGATCAAGGCCGCCAAGAAGGAACTCGACAAGCTTGGCCTGGAGTACACCGACTTCACCGTCTCGAGCTCCAACGAGATTCAGTCCGTCGTCGAGTCCGCCGTGGGCAAGGTCGACGCACTCTACTCCCCCACTGACAACACCATCGCCGCGGGTGCTTCGCAGGTCGGCCAGATCTGCAAGGAGAACAAGCTCCCCTTCGTGACCGGCGAGGAGGGTATGTGCATGGCCGGCGGCCTGTTCACCCTCTCCATCAACTATAAGGACCTGGGCTACGCCGCGGGCGAGATGGCCGTTAAGATCCTGAAGGGCGAGGCCAAGCCCGAGGATATGCCGATCAAGCACCTCTCGAGCAAGGACCTGGTCGTCTTCAAGAACGACGAGATGGCCGAGGCCCTAGGCATCGACCTTTCCGCTCTGGACGAGTAGCGCCATGCGCGGTAACGCGTCTAGGGCCCGCACGCGCGCCACAGCCGCGTTATTCAATATCTGAGTCCTTGGGGCGAACGCTAAAGACCGGCGTTCGCCCTGCTTGTTTCAGGTAAAACAAAACGTCTGTCCGCCGCTCTTTTATGCATTGGTACCGCTATTATGGAAAATCACGTGTCCACCCTATCCTAGGAGGTATGAAGCATGCTCATTGCATTGCAGGGCGCCGTTTCGCAGGGCGTCCTCTGGGGCATCATGGTGCTTGGCGTGTTTATCACGTTCCGCCTGCTCGACATCCCCGATATGACCTGCGACGGCAGCTTTGCCCTCGGCGGCTGTGTCTGCGCCGTGCTCATCGTCAACAATAACGTCGACCCGCTGCTCGCCGTGCTTGCCGGCATGTGCGCCGGTGCCATCGCGGGCGCTGTCACAGGCATCTTGACCACCGTTTTTGAGATTCCTGCAATCCTCGCCGGAATCCTCACCCAGATCAGTCTGTGGTCCATCAACCTGCGCATCATGGGCAAGTCCAATACGCCCATTCTTGCCAAGGGCACCGTGTTCTCGGCCGTCAGCAATATGACCGGTCTGCCGCAGTCCACCGTTGCCATCATCTTGGGCATCCTGCTCGCCGTGGCTATCGTCGCCATCCTGTACTGGTTCTTTGGCACCGAGATCGGCTCGGCACTGCGTGCCACCGGCAACAACGAGTACATGATCCGCGCCCTGGGCGTTAACACCAACACCACCAAAATGATCGCCCTCGTGCTCTCCAACGCCCTCATTGGCCTTTCGGGTGCGCTCATCTGCCAGAGCCAGAAGTATGCCGACATTGGCATGGGCACCGGCGCCATCGTTATCGGTCTTGCCGCCATCGTCATCGGCGAGGTGCTCGGCCGCCTGCTGCCCGGCGGTCTCACGCAGTTCTCCGTCCGTCTGGCCTCCGCCGTCTTTGGCTCCGTGGTGTACTTCCTCATCCGCGCCATCGTGCTGCAGCTGGGCATGGACGCCAACGACATGAAACTGCTCTCTGCTGTGATTGTCGCCGTGGCCCTGTGCGTGCCCGTGATTTGGGAGCGCTATAAGCTCCGCAGCTCCTACACGAAGGGAGATGAGGCAGATGCTTAAGCTCTCGCACGTCAAGAAGACCTTTAACAAGGGCACCGTCACCGAGAAGCGCGCGCTCACCGGCGTCGACCTCACCCTCAACGATGGCGACTTTGTAACCGTGATTGGCGGCAACGGCGCCGGCAAGTCCACGCTGCTCAATATGATCGCCGGCGTGTATCCGCTCGATTCTGGTGTTATTGAGCTCGACGGCACCGACATCTCGCGTCTGAGCGAGTCGCAGCGCGCCAAGTACCTGGGCCGTGTGTTCCAGGACCCCATGCGCGGCACCGCAGCCGACATGCAAATTGCCGAAAACCTGGCCCTCGCCAAGCGCCGCGGCCAGCGTCGCGGTCTTTCGTGGGGCGTCACCAAGGCCGAGAAGGACGAGTACGTTGAGCTGCTCAAGCGCCTGGACCTCGGTCTGGACACGCGCCTCAACGCCAAGGTCGGCCTGCTCTCGGGCGGCCAGCGCCAGGCACTCACCCTGCTGATGGCCACGCTCACCAAGCCGCGCCTGTTGCTGCTCGACGAGCACACGGCGGCCCTCGACCCCAAGACGGCCTCTAAGGTGCTCAACCTGACCGAGGAGATTGTCGACGAGAACCACCTGACCACGCTCATGGTCACGCACAACATGAATGACGCCATCCGTCTGGGCAATCGCCTGATCATGATGCACGAGGGCCACGTTATCTACGACGTGGCGGGCGACGAGAAGAAGTCGCTCACCGTCGCCGACCTGCTGCAGAAGTTCGAGGAGGTCTCGGGCGGCGAGCTCGCCAACGACCGCATGCTGCTGAGCTAAAACCTGCCAATAAGGGACAGGTTTATTTTGGCAGGTTTTATCTGCGCAAACGTCAAAACCGCCGCAAAGGAACAGATACCTTTGCGACGGTTTTCGCATATCATGTCGATAATCCAGCGTCAGCAGGAACCACTGGTTAAGAACTAAGGAAACTGCCATGAGAAGACTCCTTCCCCGTCTTGCTTGACCGCCGCACTCCTTGCCGGCGTGCTCGCCGGCGGCCCAGCTTACGCCACCGCGGCCACCCCATCTCAAGTTATCGGCCCGTCCGATGTGATCGGACGGGCTTTTTGGTGGGTATCATGGTTGAATGATCATTAGGAGGTTTTCCCTACATGGAATTGTTTGAACCGATTCTTCATTTCTTTGAGCAGCGCTGGGTCCACAACATCATCTGGGCCGTCATCTTGGTAATAGTCACCGCCATCGCCGCCAAGGTGGCATCCAAGACCCTGCGCCACCTACTCAACCGAGACGACAACCCGCTTCCCGCATCGAGCATCTTCATCAACATCGCGCGTGCCGTCATTTGGATGATCGGCGGCAGCTTTATCCTCGACAACTGCTTTGGCATTAACGCAAACGCGCTCGTCGCCGCTCTTGGCGTCGGCGGCATCGCCATCTCGCTCGGCTTTCAGGACACGCTATCAAACCTTATCGGCGGCATGCAAGTGACCTTTATGGGCATCATCAAGCCCGGCGACAATATCGAGGTCGGCGGCGTGTCGGGCGTGGTCCAGGACATCACTTGGCGCCACACGACCATCGAGGACGCCTGCGGACAGACCATCATCGTCCCCAACTCCAACATCTCCAAGAACACACTCGTGCACCTCATGCCCTTTGGACGCGTTGTCGTTCCCGTCGCGGTGAAGGACACGTCAAAGTGGGACTCGCTCGATGCGCTGGCAGACGAGCTCGCCTGTGCCACCAAGGTCGCCGTTTCACCCATCTCGGGCTTTGACAAGGAACCCTACGTGCTCTTTAGCGAGATCGGCGACTTTGGCATTAAGGGTAAGATCATCTTTATCGTCAGTGACGACAGCACCACCTTTACGGCAGCCGACGCCTGCATCCGCGCCATCGCCCCCATCATCGCCTAAAACCACCGCAAAGGGGACAGGCACCTTTGTGGTGGTTTCGCATCGTGGTACCATGGTTCATATCGTTGTTTAAACGACTAAGGGAGTAGACACCATGGAAGAGGCCTATCGTCAAGCGCGCAAGCGCGGCGAACAGGGACGCCGTCGCGCCATCAGCCAAAGCGAGCACCCGTACCTTACGGACCTCGATAGCCTCGTTGCCCAGCTCCCCTTAGGTCAGCGAGAGAGCGTCGGCCTAAGGGACATTCCGCTCGAAATGGTCGTCGGCACGGTTACCAAAGGTCGCCAGTCCGCCTTTTCGTGTAACTTTATGCCGCTGCTCCCCTGGAATACCGAATTCGCCCGCAAATGGTCCAACCTCTACGATATCCAAATCTCCGAGGGCTACCGCGACCCCATCATCGTCACCGAGTTCATGCACCGCTTTTACGTCCAAGAGGGCAACAAGCGTGTCAGCGTCCTCAAATTCCTTGACGCTCCGACGGTCTCGGCCAAGGTGACGCGTCTGTACCCCGGTAAGTGGGATTCCGTCGAGAGCCGCCTGTACGGTGAGTTTTGCGCCTTTTGGTACGTATGCCCCCTGTACGAGATTGAGTTTTCGCGCGAGGGCAGCTACGAGATGCTTGCCAAAATGCTCGGCCAAGATCTTGTCGAAAAATGGCCTCAAAAGAAGGTCGACTACCTACGTCACACCTTCCTGCTCTTTAAGCGCGCCTATCTTCGCGCAGGCGGCGACCACCTGGACATTACGCCCGCCGACGCCATGCTCGTCTACCTCAACGTGTACAACCAAGACCGTCTACTGGATACGCCGACGGACATCGTCGTAAACCGCCTGTGCAAGATTTGGCGCGAGCTGGTCATTGCCGGCAAAAATGACGAGGACAAGGTCGATCTTGTCGAAGCGCCGAGCGTCGATGAGCAAGAGACACCCGCCAAGTCCACCTCCGGCGTGCTCAACTTCTTTATGGGCAAGACCGTCTATTCGGCGGCCAACCCCCTGCGCATCGCCTTTATCCATGAGTTCCCCTGTGCGACGTCGAGCTGGGACAGCCTGCACGACCAGGGGCGTCAGTATCTCGATGAGCACTTTGGCGGTATCGTGCGCACCGAGGCGTTCGAGGACTGTCACGATCCGGACGTGTTCTACGCCGCCGTGGAAACGGCTGTCAAACATGGAGCAAACGTCATCTTCTCGACCTCGCACCGCCTGATGGAATACACGCTCAGGGCTGCGGTTGAGTATCCCCAGGTTCGGTTCCTTAACTGCTCTATCGGCCTTCCCCACCAAAGCGTCCGATCGTACTTTGGCAAGATGTACGAGGCCAAGTTTCTCCTGGGCGCCCTTGCCGCCAGCATGGCGGACAACCACCGCATCGGTTATCACGCGTCAGTCTTCGCCTCGGGCGCACTCAGCGAGATCAACGCCTTTGCGATTGGCGCCTCGCTGCTCGACCCCCGTGCGCAAATTATCCTGACCTGGGGCGATGTGCCCGCCGGAGGCCTTGCCGAGGCCATGTGCCGCGAAGGCGTGAGCGTCATGACCGGCGCCGATATGTCCAAGTCTCTCGAGGACCCCACCGCCTACGGGCTTCACCGTCTGGTAAACGGCAAGGAAGTTACCGGTATTGCTATGCCGGTATGGAACTGGGGCCGTTACTACGAACTCATCGTACGCAGCCTACTGCACGGCACATGGGACGAGACCGCCGATGACCAGCAGGTGCGCGCCGTCAATTACTGGTACGGTATGAGCTCCGGCGTCATCGATATTCGCTACGCTCCGGGCCTACCCTATCAGACGCGTAAACTTGTGCAGCTGCTTCGCAACGGCATTGTCGAGGGCTCCATCAACCCATTTGGCGGCGAGCTCCACAGCCAGGACGGCGTGGTTCAGATTGAGGGCTTCCCTCCCCTGCCGAGTACGCAGATTGTCGAGATGAACTGGCTGGCTGACAACGTTATAGGCTCGATTCCGCAGCTCGATAACGAGCCGGAGGTCCGTGCCCTATGAATATCCTAGCCATTGCCGATGTAGAGGAGCGCTGCCTGTGGGAATGTTTTCGCAAGGAGCGCTTTGAGGACGTTGACCTGATTCTATCCGCAGGCGACCTGGATCCGGACTATCTTGAGTTTTTGGTCACTGTCATCAACAAACCGCTTGTGTACGTTCGTGGCAACCACGACGACCGCTACGCGCGCCATGCACCGGGCGGGTGCATTTGTGTTGAGGACAGCGTATATGTGTACCGAGGTATTCGCATTGCGGGTCTGGGCGGTTCCATGCGCTACCGCGACGGCGCGAACATGTATACCGAGCGCGAGATGGCAAAACGCATGCGCAAGCTATCGCGAAAAATCGCACTGGTAGACGGATGCGATATTCTACTTACCCATGCACCCGTCGCAGGCATGGGCGACCTGGACGACCTGCCGCATCGAGGATTCGAGTGCTTTAATGCGGCTCTTGAGTCTTGGGGTCCCGACTATATGATTCACGGGCATGTGCACCAAAGCTACGGCCCCAACTTTCAACGCGAGCGCCAACACCCATGCGGAACGAAGATTGTCAACGCCTGCGGCTATACCAAGATCGAAATTGACGAGGCGCGCTACCCCACGCGCGGTTGGAAGGCCGCTTGGCTCAACTCGCAAACCATGCGCCGCGAGCTCAAACGCCACGAAGCAATCGAGTCTTCAACCGCCAGAACCCCCTGGTAACTGCCAACAACCACCACGAAGGGGATAGGCACCTTTATGGTGGTTTTGCTGACTCGTCCGACCTGTCCATCACGGTGCTTGTGTAATTAACGAGAACACTCATTGTTTTGTACGGACGGCGCTCACGTGCCGTCTTTTTTTGTCAACTTATGCAGTCTCGACCGTGTTGTATGTAGAGGGACCTCGCGAGACGCCTTCCCTATATCCACCACGACCAATTGGAGGTGACACTATGCCTGCACGCCGTAACCGCAATAGCACGCTCCGATGCGATGCCGATCAGATCGAGCGGGAAGCAAAGCGCTTGGTCGACACGTATTCCGACCTCATCCTTCGATTGTGCTATTCGGCCCTTGGATCCGCTGACGACGCTCAAGACATCTGCCAGGACACGCTGATCAAGATTCTCCAACGCACTCAACCGTTCGACTCGCTCGAACACGAACGTGCTTGGGTGATCCGAGTCGCACTGAACGCATGTCGCGATATCGGCCGTACGCACGCGAATCACCCGGTTGTCGACCTCGATTCGCTCCCCGATTTCTGCGCACCCGTAACACATACCGAGCAAGAATTCGCGCAACGCGACTGCGCCATTCTTTCCGCTGTCACGGCCCTGCCTCAAGCACAGCGCATCGCCATCTTTTTGCACTACTACGCAGGCATGAGCATCAGGGAAATCGCAGACGCCGTTCACGCGACGCCAGCTGCAACCGCCCAGCACCTTAGCCGCGGACGTGCGTCACTTCGGCTTTCCTTGAAAGGAGACCACAATGACTACGAATTCGAATGACTATCGCCACGCCCTGGAGCACATTTCGTTTACCGATAATGCGAAGCAGCACATGGCAAACTCGATTGCTCAGTCCGTCGCCTCGAGCGATGCGGCGACCGCTCAAAGCAACTTTAATGGCACGCGACGCAAGCCGCGCATCGCCCGCCATCCCGTAAGAACAGTCGCTCGCATTGCCGCTGTAACGGCAGTCCTCGCTATCGTCATTGGAGGCGCTGGCACGGCTATGGCAACAGGCGTCCTGCCGCTTCCTTCTGACATGCTTTCCGACATCTTTGACGGACCTGCTTCTCAAACCGAGATCATCGACCGTATTGGCCGGCCCGTCGGTGCTAGCTGCTCCAACAACGGAGTCACCGTGACCGCCGACGCCATCATGGGCGACAAGGATATGGTTACCATCGCCTATACGCTTACGTTCGACGATCCCGCTGCCCTGAAAAAGCTTTCCGAGCCGGGCGAGAACGGAACTATCGCCGGAAGTGTCGATGGAAACGTATACGTTGATGGCGAGCATGGCGGCCAAGGCCAATCATGGCTCATTGACAAGAACCCCAATGACTCCAGCATTCAATACTTTGCACAGTTCAGCGTTGAATCACCCGGCCTTATGGGCAGGACCGTCCGCACGCATATCAACTCTCTCGTTGTGCCACGTGCTGGCAAAGAGCTTCCCGAGTATAAGAAAATACTTACGGGCCCATGGGATCTTAAGTTCCAGCTGAATTACGAAGATACATCCGTTACGATTCCCGCGCCCAAATCGGTCAACTTTAACGGCACCAAGGCGACGATTCAAGAGGCCACCGTATCCTGCGTTGGCGTTTCAGTCCGCTACAACATAGATCGTTCCATCGAACACGACAACAACAGCGGCAAGATGTCTCAAAACATGGAGGAGTCTATGGATGCCGTTGGCAACATACCCCTCATCGTGACGTTCAAAGACGGTCATGTTGAGGACGCAACCAGCCACAGCGGCTATTTCGCAAATAAACTGGATAACGGCACCACTGATGTCCACAAGACCTGGCCGTTCTCGCAAGTTTGTGACACAGACAAGATTGCAAGCGTACAAATTGGCGATACGGTCATTCCCATGAATTCGTAACGCTACGCGGCTCGTATATGCACCCGGTTCCGCACTTCGCGTCTAAAGATGCGCTGTCATCGAGCAGCGTGAGCGCAAGGCCGCCCGTATGGTCGGCTGGGAACACCTCGTTGCGCTAAAAACCACCACGAAGGGGACAGGCACCTTTGTGGTGGTTTTGCTGACTCGTCCGACCTGTCCCAACGGTTTGTCTCAATCTGTAACAGGTAGGGCCCAAATAATCGGTTAGCTGTTACAGATCGAGACAGACCACGGATGCTCAGCCGAAAATCTCAATCTGTAACAGGTAGGAACGATTTTGCCCCTTAGATGTTACAGATTGAGATATTTGACAGCTTGAATCGGCATCGCCTACAGCGCGGCGACGACCTTGTCGCCCATCGTCGTGGTGCCGAGGATCTTATCTGCCGGGGTGTTGACATCGGCGATGTCACGGGTGCGCCAGCCCTCGTCGAGCACGCGCGCCACGGCGCTCTCGATCCACGCGGCTTGCTCGCCCATGTCGAGCGCGTAGGTCAGCAGCATCGCCACCGACAAGATTTGAGCCAGCGGATTGGCCACGCCGAGCCCCGCGATGTCAGGAGCGCTGCCAGCGCTCGGCCCAAACAGCGATACGCCATCATCCAGCGAGGCAGAGGCAAGCATACCGAGCGATCCGGTAATCTGAGCCGCCTCATCGGACAGGATGTCGCCGAACATGTTCTCCGTCACCACGACGTCAAAGTCTGCCGGTCGACTGATGAGCTGCATGGCGGCGTTGTCGACGAGCAGGTCCTCAAGCTCCACGTCGGAGTACCCCTCGTCTTGCACGCGATGCACGATCTCGCGCCACATGCGGCTCGTCTCCAGCACGTTGCGCTTATCAACGCTCGTCACCTTGCCGCGACGTTTGCGCGCCGCCTCAAATGCCTGGCGCGCAATGCGCTCAATCTCGTACTCGCGATACTCCATCACGTCGACCGCACGCTGACCGGCCGCACCCGCAGCGCCCGCGCAGGTCACGGATGCGGGCGCCAAAGTCCCACGGCATGTTGTAGCCCATCGTATCGGGGATGTTCACGACCGTGGCACCGGCCTTTACGGCCGCCTCGATAATGCGCACCAGAAACTCCTGATCGGAGCGGCCGGCATCCTCGGCATAAAACTCAACATCGTCAACGAACTTGCGAGCATGTTTGACGGCATGGATCGCTCACTCAATTGCCCTTTCCTCAGTCATATGGAGCTTGTCGCGCAGGTGACTGGTGCTCACACCCAGCCCTGTATGGATACGGGGCCTCTGGGCCGTTTTGAGCGCCTCTGCAGCCACTTCGATATCCCTGTCGACAGCGCGCGTCAGGCCGCATACCGTGCATCGGTCGCCCGCAATCTTGCCAATCTCCTGTACGGAGCGAAAGTCACCAGGACTCGAGATGGGAAAGCCCGCCTCGATAACGTCCACGTTCATGCGCACCAGCTGGCGGGCGATGAAGAGCTTTTCCTCGGTATTCATGCTGGCGCCCGGCGACTGCTCACCGTCGCACAGGGTGGCGTCAAAGATTGTGATTTTGCGGCTTATATGTTCCTCCTGATTGACCGTTTTATGACAGATGGCTTTCAGGAGAGAGAAGGCCTAGAGATAGAAAAATACCCGTGTCGCTCATCACGCCTGAAAGCGGCAGACGATAGCGCACCCGGGTACAACAAATCGTTATAGCGAGATTACAACCCTAGCGCGCTATCCAATCTAGTAGCGCTAGGCCTAGGAGCTGTTGCGTGTTCTTAAACATGTTGGGCTCCCTTCGGCCTCGGGTAGTACTACATCGCGCTAAAGTACAACACAAGTAAAACCACCACAAGGGTGCCTGTCCCCTTCGTGGTGGTTTCGTTGACTCAAAAGCAAGAGACCCGGTCCTGCACGAGGCAGAACCGGGTCTCTTTAGCAATGCTTGCTTTGCTCAGGCAGTAACTGTTAGTTACTCAGCCAGGAAGTCGCGCTGGATAGCGGGATCGACCTTGACGCCAGGGCCCATGGTGGAAGACACGGAGATGGACTTGACGTACTTGCCCTTAGCAGAAGAGGGCTTGACGCGCAGGATCTCGGTGTACAGGGCAGCATAGTTCTCGACGAGCTGCTGCTCGGAGAAGGACTTCTTGCCCAGGGGCACGTGGCAGATGCCGTAGCGGTCGGCGCGATACTCAACGCGGCCGGCCTTGAGCTCGGAGACCATCTTGGCGACGTCCATGGTCACGGTGCCGAGCTTGGGGTTCGGCATGAGGCCACGGGGACCAAGGATCTTACCGATGCGGCCAACCTTGGCCATCATGTTCGGCGTAGCGATAGCGGCGTCGAAGTTGATCTCGCCCTTCTGAATCTGGGCGACAAGCTCGTCGGAACCGATGATGTCGGCGCCGGCAGCCTCAGCCTCGCGGGCCTTCTCGCCCTCGGCGAAGACGGCAACACGAACGGTCTTGCCGGTGCCGTGGGGCAGGGAGATGGAACCACGGATGTTCTGGTCAGCCTTACGAGTATCGATGCCCAGACGGAAGTGGGCCTCGACGGTCTCGTCGAACTTGGCGGTGTCGAGCTCCTTAATGAGCTTGGCAGCCTGAAGGGGGGTGTAGAGCGTGGCGCGATCGATCTTCTCGGCAGCGGCGTTATAGCTCTTACCATGCTTAGCCATGTGCATTACCTCCTGTGGTTAAACGGGCGTGAGCCCTCCCACATCGTATCGTGTGCCCTATTGCACACATTTAACGGGCGCCCAGGTCGGAGCACCCGTCGTTACCATAAGAAATCGCTACTCAGCGATGGTGACGCCCATGGAACGGGCGGTACCGGCGATGATCTTCTTGGCGGCGTCAATGTCGTTGGCATTGAGGTCCGGCATCTTGATCTCGGCGATCTTGGTGAGCTGCTCCTGGGAGAGCTGACCAACCTTGTCGGCCTGGGGCTTAGCGGAACCAGACTTGAGGTTCAGCTCCTTCTTGATGAGGTGAGCCGCCGGCGGGGTCTTGGTGATGAAGGAGAAGGACTTATCCTCGTAGACAGAGATCTCAACGGGGATGATGTCGCCCTTCTTGTCCTGCGTCTCGGCGTTAAAGGCCTGGCAGAACTGCATGATGTTCACGCCAGCAGCGCCCAGAGCGGGGCCGACGGGAGGAGCGGGGTTAGCTGCACCAGCAGGAATCTGGAGCTTAATGACGTTGGCAACCTTCTTCTCAGCCATGGTCATTCCTTTCGAATCACGAGTGTGAAGTACTTGCTATATCGTAAGCACGCACGTGTTAGAAGCACTCCTGAGATGAGCAGTCACAGAAGAAGCACGCTCGCGCGAACGGACGAAAACTTAAGCGATGACAGCGACCTGGTTAAAGTCGAGCTCGACCGGCGTCTCGCGGCCAAAGATCATCAGCGTGACCTTGAGCTTGCCAGCCTCGGTGTTAACCTCGGAGACCTTGCCATCAAAGTCGGTAAGCGGGCCATCGGTGACGCGGACGGACGTGCCGACCTGAATATCAACCGAGGTGCGCTTGGGCGAATCGCCCTTACCGGGACGACGAGTCATCTTGTTGTACTCGTCGCGGGAAAGCGGAGCGGGCTTGCCGTTGCCGCCTAGGAAACCGGTGACGCCGGGCGTGTTGCGAACACACGTCCACGCATCGTCATCCATCTCCATGCGAACCAGGACATAACCCGGAAAGATCTTGGAATCCTTGGTCTCGCGCTTGCCACCCTCTTTGATCTCGGTGACGCGCTCCATAGGAATCTCGATATCAAAGATACGGTCCTGCATGCCCATGGTCTCGATACGATGCTCGAGATCGGACTTTACGCGGTTCTCGTATCCGGAGTAAGTGTGAACGACGTACCAACGCTTAGACATGGTTTAGCCCCTCAATCCAGAGAACAGAGCAAGAGCCTCGCCAAAGCCAGCATCGAGCAGAGCGATGACGACGCCGACGACGACCAGAGAAGCGCAAACGACGACCGAGCAGTTCACGAGCTCCTTCTTATCAGGCCACGTGACACGCTTCATCTCGGACTTGACCGAAGCGAAATACTTCTTGGTGCGGGCGAAGAAACCAGGCTTCTCGTTCTTCTTAGACTTCGCAGCCTTCTCGCTCTTCTTGGCAACGGCCTTCTTGGCCTCAACCTTGGAGTTGGCAGCAGCGTTGTTGGCAGGTGCCGGCTGCTGAGCCTTCTTCTTGTTCTTCTTGTTGGCCATTTGGGTTACCTCCGCGCAATGCGCTTATACATGAGTAAACCGTAAGCCCCCAAGTGGGAGCTTACGGAATAATGACTGGCACGCCAGGAAGGACTCGAACCCTCAACACTCGGTTTTGGAGACCGATGCTCTACCAATTGAACTACTGGCGTATGTGACTAGAGACTAGCGAGTCTCTTTGTGCAGCGTGTGGTGACGGCACCAGGGGCAATACTTCTTGATCTCCATACGATCAGGCATGGTCGACTTGTTCTTGGTGGTCGTATAGTTGCGGCGCTTGCACTCAGTGCACGCAAGAGTAACTAGAGTACGCATGTATCCTGAACCTTTCATTTCCGCCCCGTACGGGCACGAGTTGTTACTTTATCAGCTCCACGTAAGTGCTGTCAATGAAAACCTCGAGTCAATTGGTTCTCGGTGGATCCATTCATATTTGGAACACATCAATGAAGCCATCGAGAGCTAATCGACGGTGCATCCAGGACCATTATCGATCCTCTCGACACCAGCAACGGCTCAATATCCATTGCAGAAAAGAACCCGGCACCCATATAAGTGCCGGGTTCTCTAAGTCAGCTATATCAAAGAGCTAATTTACTCAATGATCGTGGAGACGATGCCCGAACCGACGGTGTGGCCACCCTCGCGGATAGCGAAGCGCAGGCCCTCCTCCATGGCGATCGGGTGGATGAGGTCGCCCTCGATGGTGATGTGGTCACCAGGCATAGCCATCTCGGTGCCCTCGGGGAGCTTGACCGTACCGGTAACGTCGGTGGTACGGAAGTAGAACTGAGGACGATAACCATCGAAGAACGGGGTATGACGGCCGCCCTCCTCCTTGGTCAGAACGTAGATCTCACCGGTGAACTTGGTGTGCGGGGTAACCGAACCGGGCTTGCAGAGAACCTGGCCGCGCTCGATGTCCTCGCGCTTGATGCCGCGGAGCAGCAGACCGACGTTGTCGCCAGCCTCGCAGAAGTCCATGGACTTACGGAACATCTCGATACCGGTAACGACGGTGTTCTGGGTATCCTTGATGCCGACGATCTCGACGGGCTCGTTGAGCTTGAGCTCACCGCGCTCGACACGGCCGGTAGCAACGGTACCACGGCCGGAGATGGTCATAACGTCCTCAACGGCCATCAGGAACGGAAGGTCGTTGTTACGAGCAGGCGTCGGGATGTACTCGTCGACGGCGTTCATGAGCTCGCGGATAGCGTCCATCCACTTGGCGTCGCCCTCGAGAGCGCCCAGAGCGGAACCACGGATGACGGGGATGTCGTCGCCGGGGAAATCGTACTCGGAGAGGAGCTCACGGGTCTCCATCTCGACGAGGTCGATAAGCTCGTCATCGTCGACCATGTCGCACTTGTTCAGGAAGACGACGATGTAGGGAACGCCGACCTGACGGGCGAGCAGGATGTGCTCGCGGGTCTGAGCCATGGGGCCGTCGGTAGCGGCGATGACCAGGATAGCGCCGTCCATCTGAGCAGCACCGGAGATCATGTTCTTGACGTAGTCAGCGTGGCCCGGGCAGTCAACGTGAGCGTAGTGACGGGAAGCGGTCTCGTACTCGACGTGGGAGACGGAGATCGTAATGCCGCGCTCGCGCTCCTCGGGAGCCTTGTCGATGTTCTCGAACGCAGTGAAGTCAGCCTTGCAGCCCTCGGTCTCGGAGAGAACCTTGGTGATGGCAGCGGTCAGCGTGGTCTTGCCGTGGTCGACGTGACCAATGGTGCCGATGTTAACATGCGGCTTAGTGCGCTCAAACTTCTCT
>UQYE01000023.1:0-30252 GCA_900545145.1 uncultured Collinsella sp.
GGGCGTACAGAACGTGGTGATGGTCACCATCGGTACCGGCGTGGGCGGTGGCGTTATCGTTAACGGCGACGTGGTATCGGGCGTTGTGGGTGCCGGCGGCGAGATTGGCCACATGTGCCTGAACCCCGAAGAGGAGCGCACCTGCGGCTGCGGCGGCCATGGCCACCTGGAGCAGTATTCCAGCGCCACCGGTGTGGTGAGCAACTACCTTGCCGAGTGCGAGAAAGCGGGCGTCGAGCCCATCGAGCTCACCGGGCCTTCTGATTCCAAGGACGTGTTCCAAGCCTGCCGCGAGGGCGACAAGCTCGCGCTGGCAGCTGCCGATACCATGGCCGACTATCTCGGCCGCGCCCTGGCGCTTATTGCCAACGTGGTCGATCCCGAGATGTTCCTGATCGGCGGCGGTGCTTCCGCTTCGGCCGATGTCTACCTCGACAAGGTCCGCGAGCACTTTAAGCAGTACGCGCTTTCCGCCTCGCGCGAGACGCCCATTAAGGTCGCTTCGCTCGAAAACGACGCCGGCATCATCGGTGCCGCCTACGTAGCCCTGCGCGCCGCCGGCAAATAGTTGGTGCAAGGGGGACAGGTTACTTTGCACCAACATGGTGCAAAAGGGACAGCCTTGGCCCCCGTGCCTGCGCCCCAAAATATGCCGTGGCCCTTCCGTCTGCGAAGGCTCGGCATCGGCGTGCTACCATAGCTACGTCCAAGTACACATATCAAGTGGAGGATATCCATGGCAAACGTTCTTGTCTTTGGTCACCAGAACCCCGATAACGACGCCATCATGAGCGCCGTCGTCCTGTCCCAGCTGCTCAACCAGGTTGAGTATGCCGGCAACACCTACGAGGCCTGCGCCCTTGGTCAGCTTCCGGCAGAGTCCGCCAAGCTGCTCGCCGACGCCGGCATTGCCGAGCCCCGCGTGATTGAGTCCGTCGAGGCCGGTCAGCTCGTCGTTCTCACCGACCACAACGAGTCTGCCCAGTCCGTCGCCGGTCTTAAGGACGCCACGGTCTTTGGCGTTGTCGACCATCACCGCATCGGCGACTTCGAGACCGCCGGCCCGCTGCATTACATCTGCCTGCCCTGGGGCTCCAGCTGCACCATCGTCACCAAGCTCGCCGGCGTGCTCGGCGTTGAGCTTTCCGACGTCCAGGCCAAGCTGCTGCTCTCGGCCATGATGACCGACACGCTCATGCTCAAGAGCCCCACCACCACCGATGTCGACCGCGCCGTTGCCGCCAAGCTCGGCGAGCAGGTGGGCGTCGACCCGGTCAAGTTTGGCATGGAGGTCTTCCTCACCCGTCCGTCCGGCTCCTTCACCGCAGCCGAGATGGTCGGCAACGACATCAAGATGTTCGAGCCCGCTGGCAAGAAGCTGCTCATTGGCCAGTACGAGACCGTCGACAAGAGCCGCGCACTCGGCATGATCGACGAGATCCGCGAGGCCATGCGCGCCTACGCCGCCGAGAAGGGTGCCGACGGCATCGTCCTGTGCATCACCGACATCATGGAGGAGGGCTCGCAGGTTCTGCTCGAGGGCGAGACCGAGGCCGCTCAGAAGGGCCTGGGCATTGCCGACGAGCACGACGGCGTCTGGATGCCGGGCGTCCTCTCCCGTAAGAAGCAGGTCGCTGCCCCCATCATGGCCGCCTGCTAGGTTTAGTTGACCGAACGCCACGACCGGATCGCGGACGCCCCGCGCTCCGGTCGTTTTTTGTGCACGGCGCTGCGTCGTCTCTTGGACAGGCGTGCCCGCGCCGTTGAGCAAATAATGTTCAACCTGTGGTTCCGCTTTTCGGCCACGCCTGCGTGCTTGTCGTGCAGGGTAGGCTAGATGCAAGCGTAATACGTTAGAGCGCGGCGCCGCCACTTGGGCGGGCCGTGCTTTTTTAAGACGGGAGCTTTCCCGTGAAAGGAGCCGCCCATGGCAGCAACTGAGCAGCTGTTCAACGTTCGTGAGCGCAAGCGCTTTGAACGTCACGACATTTGGGAGCGCATCGCCGAGAACGGCACGATTTCCGCCGCCCTCATGGTGATCGCCGCCATCGCCGCCGTCATTTGCGCCAATACCGATGCCTACGAGGCCATCCATCACTTTTTGGAGACCCCGCTGTATGTGGGTCTGGGGCATTTGACGGCTGGCCTCACCGTTGAGCTTTTCGTCAACGACTTCCTCATGGCGATTTTCTTTTTGTTGGTGGGCATCGAGCTTAAGTACGAGATGACGGTCGGTGAGCTCAAGAATCCGCGTCAGGCCATGCTTCCCATGCTGGCGGCCGTGGGCGGCGTTGTCGTTCCCGCCTGCATCTACCTGATCTTTAACCATGCCGGCGCCCGCAACGGTTGGGCCATCCCCATGGCAACCGATATTGCCTTTGCGCTGGGCGTGCTGTCGCTTTTGGGCAATCGCGTGCCCAACGGCGTGCGCGTGTTCTTCTCGACGCTCGCCATCGCCGACGACCTCATCTCCATCGCCGCCATCGCCATCTTCTACGGTCAGAGCCCCAATCCGTTTTGGTTGGGCGCCGCCGCGCTTGTGACCTGCGCGCTCGTGTGGCTCAACAAGACGCAGCATTACCGCCTTGCCCCGTATTCGGTGCTGGGTCTGCTGCTGTGGTTCTGCATGTTTAAGAGCGGCGTGCACGCCACGCTCGCCGGTGTCATCCTGGCCTTCACCATCCCGGCCAAGTGCGGTGTTAAGCTCGATAGCCTTACCGATTGGCTGGGCGAGTGCCTGCCGCTGCTCGATGATCGCTACGACGACGAGGCGCACATCCTGGGCCAGCATGACTTTACCGTCTCGACCACCAAGGTCGAGCGCGTCATGCACCGCGTGACCCCGCCGCTCATCCGCATGGAGCGTCTGATCTCCACGCCGGTCAACTTCGTGATCCTGCCGATCTTTGCGTTCGTGAACGCGCAGGTTCGCCTGGTGGGCGTGGACATGAGCACGCTGCTCACCGACCCGGTGACGCTCGGCGTGTACTTTGGCATGCTGCTGGGCAAGCCGATCGGTATCTTTGGCATGACGTTTGCCCTGGTTAAACTCAAGATTTCCGAGTTGCCGCATAATGTCAACTGGCACATGATCGCCGGTGTGGGCATTCTGGGCGGTATCGGCTTTACCATGTCGATCCTCATCAGCGGCCTCGCCTTCCCGACGGCCCAGTTTGAGGTTCTTGCAGCCAAGGCCGCTATTCTCGCCGGTTCGGTCACCGCAGCCGTGCTCGGCATGATCTACATGAGCGTGGTCTGCAAGCATCCCTCGCCCAAAGACGAGTAAGAGCGCGAAAACCGGCTCCAGAACCGATTCGGGCGCGTCCAAAATGCGGATTCGGGCGGTGCTTGCCGCCTGCCAGACACGCCAGTGGTCAAAAAACGCCGTTTGTGAGTACTGTCACAAACGGCGTATCATTTTAGGTGCGGAAAATAATGAACAAAGTTATAAGAACTGTACGTTAATGAGTGACCATCGACTTCCAATTTGGCGCTAGCTGACGGTTATTAGGAAGTTTCAAGTCGAGTTTTGCCGATTTCGACCAAGAATCGCTGCTACTAAAAAGGTAACAGTACTCATATTTGCCCTTTTTTGGCCACAAGCCCTAAAACAAGCCTCGCCAAGGTCGGGAAGCGGGCCAAATTGCCGGCCTCGAGGCTTATTCCACCGTTCCGTAGACGGCGCCCCAGCCGTGGGCGGCCAAGGCGGAGTTGAGCTGGTCGCAAAGTGACTGGCGGTCGTAGTAGCCGGGCGGCAAAAGATTCACGATCTCCATGAGGTCGGGCGCCAGGTCCAAGATTTCGGCCTGTACGATCAGATCCAGGCGGTCGATGGCGTGGCGGTCGTAAAACAGTCCGTCGACCAGGCGCTGCAAGTCGCCGAATTCCTCGGCCTGAAACGATCCGTACTCCATAGTGCCTCCTTGGGCGCCCCACGCCGGCATGCGCGGCGATTCGTAATTGATTGCGATGAACTTAATCTATCACGGCTTCATAACGTTGCGACGATGGCGGTCTATACTTAGACGAACTGCAACATACCGCTTCGCGAAAGGTCGCACCCCATGCAGACGATCTACCAGAAGATGGAAACCACCGAACTCGATGCCGCCATCGAGGCGCTCAAAGCCGAGGTCGCCGAGGTCAAGGCCAAGGGCCTGGCGCTCGACATGGCCCGCGGCAAGCCGTCGCCCTCCCAGGTGGACATCTCTCGACCCATGCTCGATATCCTCAATGCCGATGCCGATCTGCATGACGGCAACGTCGACTGCTCCAACTACGGCTGCTTTGAGGGCATTCCCTCGGCACGCAAGCTGGCGGGGGAGTTCCTGGGTTGCCCTGCCGAGCAGACGCTCGTACTGGGCTCATCGAGCCTGCTGATCGAGCACGATATCGCCGGTATGTTCTGGCGTTGCGGCTCGTGCGGCAGCGACCCTTGGGAGGCTTACGAGGCAGCGCACGACGGCAAGAAGGTCAAGTTCCTGTGCCCTGTTCCCGGCTACGATCGCCACTTTGGCATCACCGCCGATCTGGGCATCGAGAACGTCCCCGTCGCGATGACCGACAACGGCCCCGACATGGACGAGATCGAGCGCCTGGTTGCCGCCGACGATTCCATCAAGGGCATCTGGTGCGTGCCCAAGTATTCTAACCCCACGGGCATCACCTTTAGCGAGGACACTGTGCGCCGCTTGGTCGAGATGCCCACGGCCGCGCCCGATTTCCGCATCTTCTGGGACAACGCTTACTGCGTGCACGACCTGTACGACGAGACCGACGAGCTCGCAAATATCTTTGACCTCGCTCGCGCGGCGGGCACCGAGGATCGCGTGGTGGCCTTTGCCTCGACGTCCAAGATCACCTTCCCGGGCGCCGGCATCGGCTTTATCGGTGCGAGCCCCGCGGTCATCGCCGAGTTCTCCAAGCGCCTGAAGGCCGGTCTTATTAGCGCCGATAAGCTCAACCAGCTGCGTCACGTGCGTTTCCTTCCCACCATCGAGGCGGTCAAGGAGCACATGAAAAAGCATGCCGAGTTCCTGCGCCCGCGCTTTGAGGCCGTTGAGCGTAAACTCACCGAGGGCTTGGGTAACACGGGTTGCGCCACTTGGACTCATCCCCATGGCGGCTACTTTGTGAGTTTCGATGGCCCCGAGGGCTCGGCCCAGAAGGTCGCCGCGCTTTGTGCCGACCTGGGCGTCAAGCTCACGCCGGCTGGTGCCACCTGGCCTGATGGCAAGGATCCGCGCGACACCAACATCCGCATCGCGCCGAGCTATCCCACGGTCGAGGACCTGGAGGCTGCGCTCGATGTGCTGGTGCTGGCTGTCAAGCTCGTCGCTGCCGAGCTTGCGCGTGCCGAGCGCGCCTAACGCGTAGGGCCCCGCAAGTCCGCGCCTAGTACTATCCGCACTTTCGATACGTAAAGGAGCGTATACATGGATTTGGGTATTTCCACCAACCCCACGCCAGAGCTCTACACCATTAAGGTGACCGGTGAGATCGATATCTCTAACGCCGATAGCCTGCACAATGCCATCGACCTGGCGCTCGAGCAGCCCACTGAGGCCGTTGAGCTCGATTTTGCCCAGGTGAGCTACATCGATTCGACGGGCATTGGCGTGCTTGTGGGCGCCGCACACCACGCAGCTGATCATGGTAAGCGTTTTAGCTGCGTCAACGTGCAGCCCCCGGTGATGCGCGTGGTTCAGCTGTTGGGCGTCGACCAGGAGATTTCGATCACCGCTGCATAATCTTTGCCCCCAAAAGGGCGTGCCGTTTGGCATATGTTTGTGATGCGCTCGGACGTTTTGGCGTCCGGGCGCTATACTTGACCGAATGAATAGACGAGTTCCGGCCGAATGGCGCGGTGCGGGCTCGACTCACATCGAGCCTTGGAGGTATGTGTGTTTGGTATTGGAGAGGGTGAGCTCGCGATCATCGTGGTCTTCGGCTTTTTGCTGTTTGGCCCGGATAAGCTCCCGCAGATGGGCCGCACGATCGGCCGTGCCATCCGTCAGTTCCGCGAGACGCAGGAAAAGATGACGGCCGTTGTTCAGTCCGAGATTATCGATCCGGTGAGCGAGGCCGCGTCGGCCCCGGTCAAGCCCAAGAAGACTGCTGCGACCGACGACGATTCCGATGTGGACGAGGATGCCGCCGAGACGGCAGCGCCCGCCAAGAAGGAGACCTTTGCCGAGCGTCGCGCCCGTCTTGCTGCCGAGAAGGCCGCAAGCGAGGGTGCTGCTGAGGGCGAAGGCGCTGTTGATGAGGCCGAGGGTACAGAGCCTGCTGCTGCCGTCGAGCCCGAGCCTGCTGCAGAGCCCGAGCCCGAGCCGGCAGAGCCCACGACGGCCGACCTCTACGCCCGTCGTCCCCGCAAGCGCAAGGCTGTCGTCGACCAGCTCGCTCGCGAGCTCGAGGCCGAGGACGAAGCCACTGCCGCCGACGCCTCGAAGGGAGGCGATGAGTAATGCCTATCGGACCCGCGCGAATGCCGCTCTTCGATCACCTGGGAGAGCTTCGTCGCCGCCTGACTATCGTGGTCGTATCGGTGTTTGCCGCCGCTATCGTGCTGTATTTCGCCACGCCCGTGGTGCTCGACATCTTGGAAGACCCCATCCGCTCCTTTGTGCCGGACGGTAAGTTCTACATCACCACCACGCTCGGCGGTTTTGGCCTGCGCTTCTCGCTGGCCATCAAGATGGCCGTGGTCATGTGCACGCCCATGATCATTTGGCAGATCCTGGCATTTTTCCTGCCGGCGCTGCGCCCCAACGAGCGCAAGTGGGTCGTGCCCACGGTGCTCGCCTCGACGGTGCTGTTCTTCCTGGGTGCCATCTTCTGCTATTTCATCATCATCCCTGCGGGCTTTGAGTGGCTCATCGGCGAGACCTCGGCTGTCGCTACGGCGTTGCCCGATCTGGAGAACTACGTCAACATGGAGCTGCTCTTTATGATCGGCTTTGGTGTGGCGTTTGAGCTGCCGCTCATCATCTTCTACCTGTCCGTTTTCCACATCGTGTCCTATGCGGCCTTCCGCAGCGCCTGGCGCTACGTGTACGTAGGCCTGCTCGTGGGTTCGGCTGTGATTACGCCCGACGGCTCGCCCGTTACGCTGGGTCTCATGTATGGCGCCCTGCTCTCGCTCTACGAGATTTCGCTCGCCATCGCTCGCGTGGTCATTACCGCGCGCGAGGGCAAGGAGGGCCTGTTCGTGAGCCGTCTGGACCTGTTCTCGGACGACGAGGACGACGAGGAGTAAATCGGTATGCACGAGGTTGGCATTGTCAACGGCATACTCGATACAGTGATTCGCGCGGCGCGTGGGGCGGGGGCCTCGCGCGCCGTTTTGGTAACGCTGCGTATCGGGGATATGACCGAAGTTGTGCGCGAGGCGCTCGACTTTGCGTGGGAGACGTTTCGCGATGAGGACCCGCTCACGCGCGGCTGCGAGCTTGCCGTGGAGGAGGTCCATCCACAAAGCGAGTGTCTGGACTGCGGCGAGGTTTTCGACCACGATCGCTTCCACTGTCGCTGTCCCCAGTGTGGTGGTGCCAACGTGCGCCTACTGCACGGCCGCGAGCTCGATATCGCAAGTATCGAAATCGAAACCCCCGACGATTAGCCCGCTAGCCATCTGGTGATGGGGTATAAAGGGGCCAAAGTAAGGAGCGCTAAGTATGGCCGAGAAAACGATTGATATTGCATCGCCGATTCTGTCGCGCAACGAGCGCCTGGCAGATCAGCTGCGTCAGCGATTTAATGAGACAAACACCTACGTGATCAATGTGCTGTCGAGCCCTGGCTCGGGCAAGACCACTACGATTCTGGGCACCAACGAGCGCCTGCGTGACAAAGCCGGCCTGCGCTGTGCCGTCATCGAGGGCGATATCGCCTCGGATGTCGATGCCATCACCATGAAGGAAGCCGGCATGCCCGCCATCCAGATCAACACGGGCGGCCTGTGCCACCTCGAGGGCAACATGATCATGGAGGCCGTCGACGCCTTCGACCAGGCTGTGGGTCTGGAGAACATCGACGTCATCTTTATCGAAAACGTGGGCAACCTGGTCTGCCCGGTCGACTTTGACCTGGGCGAGAACCTGTCCATCATGATTCTCTCGGTGCCCGAGGGCGACGACAAGCCCATCAAGTACCCGGGCATCTTCCAGCACGCCGGCGCGCAGCTGCTCAATAAGGTCGACGTGGCCCCGGCTTTCGATTTTGACATGGATAGGTATACTAAGACACTCGATGACCTCAATCCGCAGGCGCCGCGGTTTGCCGTGAGCGCGCGCAAGGGCGAGGGCATGGATGCCTGGTGCGATTGGCTCATCGGGCAGATTGAGCAAGCAAGGGCGTAAGTCGGCCGCCATACGGGCGGGCGTAGCCGCAGAGACACGAGATAGGAGCCTCTTTTGAAGCTCATCATCGCCGAGAAAAACGACGCCGCGCGTCAGATCGCCGAGCGTCTGTCCACGGGCAAACCCAAAAAGGACAAGGTGTACAACACCGCCATCTACCGTTTTGAGTGGAAGGGCGAGGAGTGCGTGACCATCGGCCTTGCCGGTCACATCCTTGCGCCCGATTTTTGCGACAGCGTGCTGTTCGATAAAAAGCTGGGCTGGTATTCGGTCACCGAGGACGGCGAGATGCTGCCGGCCGATATGCCCGATGGCCTGGCACGTCCGCCCTACGACACCAAGCGCAAGCCGTTTCTTGCCGATGGTATCTCCATCAAGGGCTGGAAGCTCGAGAGCCTGCCTTACCTCACCTGGGCGCCCGTCATTAAGCTGCCGGCCGAGAAGGAGCTCATCCGCTCGCTCAAGAACCTTGCCAAGAAGTCCGACAGCGTCATCATCGCCACGGACTTCGATCGCGAGGGTGAGCTGATCGGCTCGGACGCCCTCAACAAGGTGCGCGAGGTTGCGCCCGACTTGCCGGTCGCCCGCGCCCAGTATTCTTCGTTTACCAAGGCCGAGATTACGCAGGCCTTCGATAATCTTGTCTCGCTCGACCAGAATCTGGCCGACGCCGGCGAGAGCCGCCAGCACATCGACCTCATTTGGGGTGCGGTGCTCACGCGCTACCTGACGCTCGCCAAGTTTGGCGGCTTTGGCAACGTGCGCTCCGCCGGCCGCGTGCAGACGCCGACGCTTGCCCTGGTGGTCGAGCGCGAGCGCGAGCGCATGGCGTTTGTGCCCGAGGACTATTGGCAGATTCGCGGCATGGGTGCCGCTCAGGGTGCTGCCGAGGATGACCGCTTTAAGATTGCGCACAAGACGGCACGTTTTACCGACAAGGATGCTGCCGAGACGGCGTACGGCCACGTCGACGGCGCTACGACGGCAACCGTCGCCGCGGTGACCAAGCGCTCCCGCAAGCAGCAGCCGCCCACGCCGTTTGCGACGACCTCGCTGCAGGCTGCCGCCGCGGCCGAGGGCATCTCACCTGCGCGTACCATGCGCATCGCCGAGTCCCTCTACATGGCCGGTCTCATCAGCTACCCGCGTGTCGACAACACCGTGTATCCCGCGACGCTCGATCTGGGCGCCGTGGTGAGCGACCTGGCAAAGATCAACCCGGCGCTGGCGCCCGTGTGCAAAAAGGTACTCGCCGGCCCCATGAAGCCCACGCGCGGCAAGGTCGAGACCACCGACCACCCGCCTATCTACCCCACGGGCGAGGGCGATCCGTCCACGCTCGACGGCGGCCAGCGCAAACTCTATGACCTCATCGCCCGTCGCTTCCTGGCAACGCTCATGGGGCCCGCGACCATCGAGAACACCAAGCTTGAGCTCGACGTCAACGGCGAGCCGTTCGTGGCTTCGGGCGACGTGCTCGTGACCCCGGGCTTCCGCGAGGCATATCCGTACGGCCTCAAGCGCGACGAGCAGATGCCGCCGCTTGAGCAGGGCGACACGGTCGACGTGTTCGACATTAAGCTTGAGGCCAAGCAGACCGAGCCGCCCGCGCGCTACAGCCAGGGCAAGCTCGTGCAGGAGATGGAGAAGCGCGGCCTGGGCACCAAGTCCACGCGCGCGAGCATCATCGAGCGCCTGTATGCCGTGCGCTATCTCAAAAATGATCCCGTTGAGCCGAGCCAGCTGGGCATCGCCATCATCGACGCGCTGTCGCAGTTTGCTCCGCGCATCACGAGCCCCGATATGACCAGCGAGCTCGACGGCGACATGACCCGCGTGGAGCGCGGCGAGGACACCGAAGAGCATGTCGTGACGCACTCGCGTGCGCTGCTGGCCGGCGTGCTCGACGAGCTGCTCAAGCATACGCAGGAGCTCGGCGACGCCATCAGCGACGCCGTCACGGCCGATGCGCGCGTGGGCGCCTGCCCCAAGTGCGGCAAGGACCTGGTTATGAAGACGAGCGCCAAGACCCGCGGCAGCTTTATCGGCTGCATGGGTTGGCCCGACTGCGACGTGACCTATCCGGTGCCGAGTGGCGTCAAGGTGAGCCCGCTCGAGGGCGAGGCCGCCGTGTGCCCCGAGTGCGGCGCGCCGCGCATCAAGTGCCAGCCATTCCGCCAGAAGGCCTTCGAGATCTGCGTGAACCCCACGTGCCCCACCAACTACGAGCCCGATCTTAAGGTGGGCGAGTGCAAGGTGTGTGCCGAGGCCGGACGTCACGGCGACCTGATCGCGCACAAGAGCGAGAAGAGCGGCAAGCGCTTTATCCGCTGCACCAACTACGATGACTGCGGCGTGAGCTATCCGCTACCGGCGCGTGGCAAGCTCGAGGCGACGGGCGAGACCTGTCCCGAGTGCGGTGCCCCCATCGTGGTGGTCAACACGGCGCGCGGTCCGTGGCGTATCTGCGTCAACATGGACTGCCCGACCAAGGAGAAGAAGCCCGCCCGCGGCCGCAAGACCACAACCAAGGCGAGCACGGCTAAGAAGACGACGGCGGCCAAGAAGACGACGGCTAAGAAAGCCACTGCCGCCAAGAAGACGACCGCGAAGAAGTCGACTGCCAAGAAAGCAGCCTCCGACAAGTAACGGCGCGGTCGAAACATTGCCTAAAAAACGAGCGAGGACCCCACGATCCTCGCTCGTTTTTTTTGACCGGCAGTTAGGGACGTTCCTTTTCTGCCGGCAGTTTAGGAACGTCTCTAACTGCCGGCTCGGGAACGACAAAGCGCTAGTTCACCTCGACGGGTTTGGCGCCGGGATAGCGCTCCTCAAAGTCTAGGCGGTACTTATTGTCATTGGTACCCGCCACGTTGTCGCGCGACAGCGGCGCCACGATCTCATTCTTGTGGTCCGCAGGCTTGGCGTATTTCAGGCTGATCTCCCAGGCATCACAGATTGCGTCAATGCGGTGATCCAGGTCGTCGTACAGGGCGATGATGTCCTTCCAGGAGCTGTAGTTCTTGGAGCTCGTCGGGACGTCCAGGTCCTCGACGATGTCGTAATACTGCTCGATGGTGTCCTCCGTGCGCTCGGCGACGTCGGCGAGATTTTGACGGGTGGTTCGATCCTCTTCCAGATAGTTGCCGTTGAAGTTCTGCGCGCAGCCACGGACCTGGCTGTCGAGATCTTCGAGCAGGTCGTAGTATTCGCTCAGGCGACGGTAGAGGTTCTGCTCGGAGAGCGTTGCTTCGCCGCCATCCTCGTCGTCATCGTCATCATCGTCGTACAGGCTGTTGGGATCGCCGAGAGGCTTTAGGTCATCGTCGTCGACGTCATGGTGCAGCTTAGCTACCGCGGCAGTCGTCTGCGTGGCGGCGTTGTCGAAAGGCTTGATCACAAAGAAAACGACCAGGGCGATGATGATCGCCACCAGCACAACAATAACGGCGATAAGCGGCCCGGTGCCGCTCTTTTTGGGAGCGGGGGTCTGTGGCGAAGCGGGCGCGTATGCGGGAGCCGGCTGCTGTTGGGGCGAGCCGCTCGCGACGGGTATGCGCTGCGTGGTCTCGACGGCCTCGGTCCTTGCGGCGGGGTCGGGGCTATAGGCGAGGGGGTCGTCCGCCTTGGCTTGCGGCGTATCAAGGGAGCCGGTCTGCTCAAAAGCGGGCTGGCTATCGCTTGCGGCTGTTTGCTCAACGGGTGCACCGCATGAGGTGCAGAACTTGGCATCATCTGCAAGACGCTTGCCGCACGAGGCGCAATACCGAGACATTGCCACTCCTTTCGCCACATTTCAATGCAATACGACGATTATACCCAGCACCCCAAAAAGCCGGCAGTTGAGGACGTTCCTTTTCGGCCGGCAGTTTAGGAACGTCCCTAACTGCCGCCTGAGTAGCCATTGGCTAGGTGGGATTTGGGACGTGCCGAGCACTGGGGTATCATGGCTTGGTTGATATATCTGCATTTACGCGCCTTGTAGGAAGGGGCTGCGCCCATGGCTTTTGAGCCCGCTCAACATAGCTTTATCACGCTCGAGGGCGTCGACGGCGCCGGCAAGTCCACGCAGGCGCGCCTGCTTGCCCGCGCGCTCGAACTCGCTGGCTACCAGGTTGTGACCCTGCGCGAGCCAGGTGGCACCGCCATCAGCGAAAAGATTCGTGCTCTGCTGCTCGACCCCGCCAATATGGCGATGGGCGACACCTGCGAGTTGCTGCTCTACGAGGCCGCGCGTGCCCAATTGGTGCACGAGGTCATAGCCCCTGCCCTTGCGGCCGGCAAGGTGGTCCTGTGTGACCGCTTCTACGATTCCACGACCTGCTACCAGGCATTTGCCGATGGCCTCGACCGCCAGATGGTGCGCGACGCTAACAACCTGGCCGTCGCGGGAACGCACCCGGCGCTCACACTCGTCTACCACATCACGCCCGAGCAGGCGGCGCTACGCATGGCAGCCCGTGGCGCGGCAGATCGCATGGAGGCTAAGGGCATGGCATTCCAGGAGCGTGTGTACCAGGGATTTTGTGCCATTGCTGCCGAGGAGCCAAACCGCGTAAAGCTCATCGACGCCACTACGACCGTCGAGGAAGTCTTCGAGAAGACGGTCGAGCAGGTTCGCGCGTACGGTCTCGACATTCCGCAGGAAGCCGTCGCCGCCGCGCTTGCCAAGGAGGCTGAGTAACATGGCCCCCGCTCAGGCAAGCCTGCTGGCCAAGCTCGACACCCAAGAGCGCGTGCGCGACTTTTTGACCAATGCCGTCGCTAGCGGTCGCGCATCGCACGCCTACCTGTTTTTGGGCGCGCCCGGCGCGGGCAAGCTCGACGCCGCGTGGGCGCTCGCCCAAGCCTTCCTGTGCGAGCAGGACGGCTGCGGCGCATGCGACAGCTGCGTGCGCGTCTCTCGGCATACGCATCCCGACGTGCACTATTACACGCCCGAGAGCGCCACGGGTTACCTCATCGCCCAGACCCGCGAGCTGCTCGACGACGTGCCGCTGGCGCCCATCCGCGCCAAGGCAAAGGTCTACATCATCGACCGTGCCGAGCAGCTGCGCGCCAACACCGCCAACGCGCTGCTCAAAACGCTCGAGGAGCCGCCCAAGGGCGTCATGTTCATCCTGCTGGGCACCTCGGCCGACGTGATGCTGCCCACTATCGTGAGTCGTTGCCAGTGCGTGCCGTTTCGGCTGGTATCGCCCGCCGTCGCCGCGCAGGCCGTGAGCCGCGCCACCGGTCAGGACCCTGCGCGTTGCCGCATGGCGGTCGCCGTGGCGGGAAGCCCCACACGCGGCATCGAGTTTCTTAAGAGTGCCGAGCGCCAGGACGCCCGCCGTCAGATGGTTCGTGCCATCGACTCACTCATTGCCGCCGACGAGGCCGACGTGCTCAGTCGCGCCAAGTCGCTCATCGTCGCCGTCAAGGCGCCGCTCGCCGAGGTCAAGTCCACGCAGGAAAAGGTACTCGAGCAAAATGCCGACTACCTGTCGCGTGGAGCATTGAAGCAGCTTGAGGACCGCAACAAGCGCGAACTCAACGCGCGCGAGCGTTCGGGTATCATGGAAGCGCTGGCGAGCGCGCGGACGCTCATGCGCGACGTGCTGCTGACACTTCAGGACGAGGCAGCCGACGTGGTGAACGAGGACGTGCGCGACACGATCGGTCGGCTTGCCGCCGCGACCAATGTTGCGGGTGCCACCCAGGCGCTCGAGGCGGTCGCAACCGCCGAGCACAACATCGCCAGAAACGTTACTCCCCAGCTGGCCATCGAGGTCATGCTGTTCGATATCAGGAAGGCACTGAAATGCCGTTAGTCGTACCCGTTAAGTTTACCTACGCCTCGCGCGACCTGTGGTTTGACCCTCAGGATCTGGATATCCTCGAGGCAGATTACGCTATTTGCTCCACCGAGCGCGGAACCGAGATCGGCCTGGTCACGGCCGATCCCTTCGAGGTGCCGCAAGACGAGATCGGTCAGCCGCTCAAGCCCGTGCTGCGCGTTGCAAGCGACATCGACCTGCAGCTTGCCGACGACCTGGCCATCCAGGGCGACGAAGCCATGGTCGATTTCCGCCGTCTTGTCAAAGAGCTCGACCTCGAGATGAAGCCAGTCGGCGTCGAGTACCTGTTTGGCGGCGAGAAGGCCGTGTTCTACTTTGCGGCCGAGGAGCGCGTCGATTTTCGTCAGCTCGTCAAGGACCTGTCCTCGACGCTGCACATTCGCGTCGACATGCGCCAGATCGGTGTGCGCGACGAGACCCGTCTGGTGGGCGGCTATGCCCAATGCGGACAGGAGCTCTGCTGCACGCGCTTTGGCGGACAGTTTGAGCCCGTCTCGATCCGCATGGCAAAAGAGCAGGACCTGCCGCTCAATTCCTCCAAGATCAGCGGCGTGTGTGGCCGCCTGATGTGCTGCCTGCGCTACGAGTTCGAGGCCTACAAGGACTTTAAGAGCCGCGCGCCCAAAAAGAAGACGCTCATCGATACGCCGCTCGGCAAGGCGCGTATCCAGGAATACGACACGCCGCGCGAGCAGCTGGTGCTGCGCCTGGAGAACGGCAAAGTCTTTAAGGTCAACCTGGCCGATATGACGTGCTCGGAGGGCTGTAAAAAGAAGGCAGCCGAGCAGGGTTATAACTGCCGCCCCGATTGCGTGACGCGTGACGTGCTCGAGCGCATCGAGTCGCCCGAGATGCGCCTGGCGCTCATGGAACTCGATCGCGAGAACGGCGTCGACGTGGGCGATGGCCTGTCGAGTGCCGACCGTCTGGCCGGTACGTCGATGCCCAAGCGCCGTCGTCGCGATGCTGAATCCGATGCTCGCGCCGGTCAGGGGCAGGGCGAGGGCCGTGGCCGCGGAAAGGGCCGTGGCAATGCCGCAACGCCTGAGGCCGAGGAGGCCGCTGGCGGCCGTCGCCGCCGCAAGCGTGCGGGCTCTGCCGATGCCGGCGAGGCCGCAGCTGCAGGCAAGAACTCCTCCCGCGAGCGCGAGGCTCAGCAGCCCCAGCAGCAAAACCGCGGCGGTGGCATGAACCCCACGCGCCGTCGCCGTCGTCATCTGTCGAGCGAGGAGCGCGAGGACGCCTTCCGCGCCGCAGCTGCTCGCGAGGCCGGTGCCGCTTCCAAGGGTCCCTCGGCCTCCGATGCGCCTGCCGACAAGGGCGGCAAGTCACGTGGCGAGGATGAGCGCGCGCCGCGTCCGCGCCGTCGCCATTCCTCGGGCACGCAACAGAAGCCCTCAGTGCCCTCCGTTGCCGATCAGGTCTCGGATGGCGAGGTCAAGGTCACGCGCCGTCGTCCCGGAGATGGCGGGGGAGCGGCTGCCAAGGCTTCGCGTGGTGCCGCTCGCGACGAGTGCGAGCCGCGCGAAGATCGTGGTGGCGAGGGCTCGGCCGACCAGGGTCAAAAGCGCCGTCGTCGTCGCCGTTCCCGCAAGCCGCGCCAGGATGGTGGCGAGGGCTCGACCCCGTCTTCGTCCGCACCACAACCGCCCGCCGGCGAATAACGCCCGCGAGCGGATTTAGCCCGCCTTGCCCCGAGGGCATCGGGGTATCATAGCGCTGAATCAACAACCCTCCCTGCGACCGAACGTAGGGAGGGTTGTGTCTTGAAGAGCCATCTGAAAATATTGAGCCGTCTGCAGGGTGCCGGCGCCCTACCGTTTGCGGACGAATTGCTGCCGTTTGCCGAGCGGGCGGCACGCGAGGCACTCGAGGCATTGTCGCCAACACGATGTGCCGGCTGCGAGCGCGCCGGTGCGCTTATTTGCCAAGACTGCCTGGCCGCGCTCACGCTCATCGACCCACGTCATAGCTGTACCCGATGCGGCGCCCCGTTTGGGGATTTGCTGTGCACTGAGTGTTCGGTCGAGGGCACGTCCTCGGCAATGGCGGAGGCGCTCGACCGCTGCCTGGCGTGCTCCGTCTATGCGCATCCGCTGCCGCGCATCATTAAAGCGTACAAGGACGCGGGCGAGCGACGCCTGGCTCCGTATCTGGCGGAGCTGCTCTACGACACCGCCCTGCATGCCCAGGTCGTAGCGCCCGAACGCTTAGGAGGTGTGCTGTCCGGTGCGGATGCGGTGGTGTTTGTGCCTGCGACGGCGGCAGCGTTTCGGCGGCGTGGCTTTGATCATATGGAGGCCATTGCGCGCCCATTTTGCGAGCTGTCGGGCGTTCCCCTGCTCGATGCCCTCGTCAAGTACGGGCATGGCGACCAGCGCGAACTCGGTCGTGAGGAGCGTCGCGAGCGTGCCCAAGGCATGTACGAGACGGTTGAGGACGTGCGCGGCCGCCGCCTACTGCTTATCGATGACGTTATCACCACGGGCGCGACCATGGCAGCAGCCTCGGCGGAGCTCAAGCGTGCCGGCGCTGCGGCAGTCGATGGCCTTGCTATCGCACGTGTTTGGTAGGGGTGGTTTTGTGGCAGTGAAGATTGAGCGGCGCAACGAGCCGACAGGCGAACAGCTAGCGGCTTCCGTAATCCTAACAGGCGCCTCGGCGCTGCGCATGATGCGCGCCGAGCGCCGGCAGATGGGCTATATCAGCTGGAAGGACCTTAATCCCGATGAAGAGCGCCGTGTGCTGCGCACGTCGTCGCCCTCGACCGAGGATATCTATCTTCCTGACTTGGTGCGAATTGGAGCCAAAAGTGGCGAGGTGCAAGAAGATCTGTGCTTGCTGGTGGGATCTGCGGCGCAGCGCCGCCGCATGCCTGGCGTAGACTGGTCCGTGTGTTCCGAGTTGCCCGCCGGCTCGATTCTAGAGGTGGAACCGGGGGTGTACAGCCTATCTTCCGAGGCCCTTTGTGTTGCCATCGCCCGCGAGGTCGGCTGTATCCAGGCATTTGCCCTGGCCCAGGAGCTGTGCTCTAAGATTTCACTGAGCGACCGCGGGAAGTATCTGCCTCCCTACACCTCGCCTGTTGCGAATAAACTTGCAAAGGACAAGGACCAGCCAGCAGACGTGGGCTACTTTGAAGTCGAGCCGGTGCTGATGCCCGATCGTCTGGCAGATTACCTTGCGGCATGCAAGGGGAATGTGGCCAAACAGCTGCAGCGTCTGTGTCCCTATCTTTCGGAAAACCTGCTCTCGCCCATGGAGTGCATCATGCTCGCCCTGTTTTCGCTTCCGTTTTCCTATGGCGGGTTTGCCTGCGGACCTTTTAAGACCGACTACAAGGTCGAGTTCGATGACCGTGCGCAGGCAATCTCGGGGATGCCTCATGCAGTTTGCGATGCGTATCAAGAGGCAGCCCGGTTTGACCTGGAATACAACGGTGAGCTGGGCCATTCCTCTCGGAGGGGACGTATCCATGATGAAAAGCGCAACACGGGCTTGATTACTATGGGAATCGAGGTCGCGACGGTCAACAACGAAATGCTCTGTGACATGGAAGCGATGGAAGCGCTCGCATGGCGCATCCACCAGCGTATGCGAAAGCGGTACCGGAATCGTGTCGATGCCCGCAGGAAGAAGCAAGAGGCGTTGCTTAACACGCTGCGGGCGTGTTTTGGGCTTAAGCCGGTCTAATTCACGTCGAAATTAGGGGGTTAATCATATGCCCTGGCCAAAATATGGCAAATATGAGTACTGTCACTAAATCAGTAACAGCAAAATCAAGGAATTTAGGACTCGGAGGCGGCATAAAGTAAGAAGATAATAAACAAATGTAGAATAACTAAGCATCAGGTTGGCGACACGGGGCGCAAAATCTGTCCGAGAGGCCAAAATTGCCTGTTGCTAAATTGGTGACAGTACTCATATTTGCCATTTTTTGGCCGGGGCACCCCAAGAAGGGTGCCCCGGAGCTCCCCATAGGGGAGCTCCGGGCTTCACAGGGGCACGAATAGCCCACTCCGACCTGCGAAATCTGTACTCGCGATGCGAATGACGCCCCTAACCTTAAACTATAGCTTGAACTTAGCTATAATGCGCTACGTTCCTACCAGGCTGTGGTTGCGGACGGACGAAATGCCCGTCCTAGTCCAAGACAGACGCGGTCAAAGGGATCCACGTAAGCGACCGCGTGCGCGCGGCGCGATCATGGCGCGTCCTAGATGTAAGCCGCACCGTCCGTTCTACTTTCTTTGGGGCAATACCGCCTCGCGGGCGAGCGGGCCAGTCGTGAAGGTGGCTGCGGCCTCCCGAGCAAACACCCCGGTGCGCAAGTGTGGGGTCAAATACCAGGTCAGCTGGTGGGAACAATCTGATATTCCGCGCAACGCACGGATCGTATACGACACAGAAGGCAGGGTAGTGGACATGGTGAGGGGCAGCTTGATGCACGCGGCTCGGTTAGGTGCTGGGACCGCAGCGGTCATCGCCGTTTTGGGCCTGAGCGGATGCGCGTTCAACCCGCTGTCTACGTTCACGACTCCCACGATCGACCAGATCGAGTACGAGACCGTCACGCCCACGGTGTCGGATGATGCCCTGGTCACTCCCGGTACCCTGACGGTTGCCCTCGATACCTCCGATGCGCCGCAGGCCATGCAGGGCGCTGACGGCGAGCTCACGGGGTATGCAGTCGACGCTGCCCGCGCCCTCGCAAGCCGCATGGGCCTTAAGGTCGCCTTTGTCGATGCGTCCTCGGCAGGTTCCGCGCTCGGTGACAAAAAGGCTGATATCTTTATCGGCGAGATCAACTCCACGGATGGGGACGTTAGCTCGCTCGGCACCTGCCTGTACGATGCCGCTTCCGTGTTCGGTAAAACCAGCGATGGTGGGTCGCTGAGCGTTTCCACTGATACCCTTAACACGTCTACTCTGGGTATCCAGATGTCCTCGGCCTCGCAGGAGGCGCTTGCTAAGCAGAGCATCGCCGCCAACCAAAAGACTTACTCCAACATCAACGAGTGCTTTGAGGCACTCGAGTCCGGCGAGGTCGACTATGTAATCTGCGACTCCACGGCCGGCGGCTACCTTGCACGCCTGATGAGCGAGGTCTCCTATGCCGGTTCGCTCGAGGCGCCCTCGACGCTTGGTGTTGCGGGCCTCTCGTCCAATGACGAACTGTGTCGTGCCGTGAGCGATGCCCTCGACGGTATTACGGCCGACGGCACGCTCGAGGCGGTCCACTGCGTCTGGTACGGCACGATGCCCTACGACCTCACCACTAAGACGGTTTCGGGCGCTAACGTGCAGCCGGGCGACTCTGAGTCCAGTGAGACCACGTCTTCCGGCAGCGAGTCCTCCGATTCCAACAATGAGACCGCATCCTCCGAGGACAAATCGTCCAGCCAGGAAGGCACCATCACCGACGACGACATTAACAAGCTTAATAGCTAGTTATTGCTAGGGGTGGTGTCTCCTATGCGCTAGGAGAGATGCCCCTTCACGGTTTCAACACGCACTGCCGGGCTTCCCCAATAGGGGAGCCCGGCTTTTTCATCTCTATAAAACCAGCAGGTCAAAGCCAATTTTCGGGATCAAATACAAAGTCGCCGGCTCCCTCCTATAGCGCACTTTGCCACAGAAAAGTGCGAGACTTCGGTATGCGGTATCAAGCAATCGTTATTCGGGTCTTTGGGAATCCGCGTGATTAAATGCACGGCAATGGGTACATAGCCAGTACAGTAAGTCCCCGAGGCAGATTGGAGCCACGTATGGATATCAAGGTTTCTGGACGCAAGACGACGGTAACCGATGCTCTGCGTGCGCATGTGGATGAGAAGATCGGCGAGGCGCTCAAGGTTTTCGATATCGAGCCCATGACGGTCGACGTTGTACTTCGCTATGAGAAGAACCCCTCGAACCCCAACCCGGCAATCGTCGAGGTTACGGTTCGTGCCCGCGGTTCGGTGATTCGCGTTGCCGAGCACGGTGCAGATATGTACGCCGCCATCGACCTCTCCGCCGATAAGGTCACCCGCCAGCTGCGTAAGTTCAAGACCAAGGTCGTGGACAACCGCCAGGGCGGTGCCAGCGCCGCGGATGTCGCGCCGGTCGAGCGCGTCGAGGATCTGGCCGACCTGCTGCTGCCCGAGGAGGAGGACGACCTGCTCGTCCGCGAGAAGGTTATCGACGTCACCCCGATGACTGAGGAGCAGGCGCTGGTGCAGACCGATCTGCTGGGCCACGACTTCTACGTGTTCGAGAACGCGACGACCGGTCTCATCAATGTGGTGTATCACCGTAAGAATGGTGGATATGGCATCATCAAGCCCCGCATCGAAACACTTGACGAGTAAAATACGTTAACTTGCATGAGTTAACGGTTGGCGGCCATCCCATGCGGGTGGCCGCCTTTTTACGTAAGGAGTCGCTTTGATGGACAAGGCCGCATCCGCCGGTCATTCGGACCGTTGCCGCATCGTCGTCGATACCTGCTGCGACTTTAGCCCCGAGGTCGCCGCGAACCTCGATGTCGATATCCTGGGTTTCCCCTTCATTATCGATGGCGAGGAGCGCACGGACGACATCTGGTCGAGCATCACACCCAAGGAGTTCTACGACCGCATGCGCGCTGGTGCCCGCGTGTCCACCTCGGCTGTGTCGCTCGGTCGCTATATCGAGTTCTTTACCGAGTGCGCCAAAGAGGGTACGCCCACGGTCTACCTGTGCTTTACCTCGGCGCTGTCGTCGAGCTACAACTCCGCGTGCCAGGCGGCGGACGCCGTGCGCGCCGAGTATCCCAACTTTGAGCTGTACGTGGTCGACAACGCTCTGCCCTGTGCGACCGGCGAGCTCTTGGCGCTTGAGGCCGTGCGTCAGCGTTCGGCGGGACTGACCGCCAAGCAGCTGGTCGACTGGGCAAACGAGGCCAAGACCTATGTCCACGGTTACTTTACGCTCGAGAGCTTTGACGCGCTGGCTGCCGGCGGCCGCATTCCGCCCGCGGCGGCACAGCTCACGGCAAAGCTCGACGTCAAACCCGAGCTGTCCTACGACCTGGCCGGCTCGCTGTCGCTGATCGGCGTCAACCGCGGTCGCAAGAAGGCGCTCAAGTCCATTCTCAAGTCGTTCCGCGAGAACTATGTGCCCGATCGCACCATGCCCATCGCCATTATGACGGCCGATGCCGAAAAGGACGGCGACTGGCTCGAGGCCGCCATCCGCAAGGAGGAAGGCTGCGCCGACGTGACCATCATCCGCAGCTCTGTGGGCCCCACCATTGGCTCGCACGTGGGCCCCGGCATGGTGGCTTGCGCGTTTTGGGGCAAGAACCGCGCCGACAAGGCGTCGCTTTCCGACCGCATCGCCCGCCGCGTGCGCGGTCAGTAGGCAAGTAACGCGGCCGTAATCGATCCCAACTCACAGCCCAAACGCTGGCACCGAGTATTCAACCTGGTAATAACACCCAACCCAAAAGGAAAGGTTTCATGGCAAACAAGCTCTCCGTCGCATTTATCGGCACCGGAATCATGGGTGCCCCCATTGCCGGCCACATCCTGGATGCCGGCTATCCCGTCACGGTCAACAACCGCACTAAGTCCAAGGCCGCCGCGCTTATCGAGCGCGGTGCCGTTTGGGCCGATACGCCGGCAGATGCCGTGGCGAACGCCGACGTCGTCTTTACCATGGTGGGTTATCCCTCCGAGGTCGAGGAGCTCTACCTGGCGGGCGACGGCCTGCTCGCGTGCACTAAGCCCGGCGCGGTGCTGATCGACCTCACCACGAGCTCGCCCGAGCTCGCCCGTGACATTGCCGAGGCCGCCCAGGTTTCCGGCCGCATGGCGTTTGACTGCCCCGTCACCGGCGGCGAGTCGGGTGCTATCGCCGGCACGCTTACGGCTATCGTTGGCGCTACCGAGAACGACATCGCGCCGGTCCGCGACATCCTTGCCACCTTTGCGGCCAACATCTGCTGCTTCGACGGTGCCGGCAAGGGTCAGGCTGCCAAGCTCGCCAACCAGGTGTCGCTGGGCGCCTGCATGGTCGGCATGGCAGACGCCATGGCATTTGCCGAGCTGAGCGGCCTTGATCTGGAGAAGACCCGTCAGATGATCCTGGGCGGCACCGGCAAGTCCGGCGCCATGGAGAGCCTGGCGCCCAAGGCGCTCGATGGCGACTACAAGCCCGGCTTTATGGTCGAGCACTTCATTAAGGACCTGCGTCTGGCGCTCGCCTACGCCGATGACCGCGAGCTCGCGCTTCCCGGCGCCGACGTGGCCTTTACGCTCTACGACATGCTCGATGCCATCGGTGGTGCCAAGCTGGGCACCCAGGCCATCACGGTCCTCTATAAGGAGGAGGCCGATGCCATCGCCGCCGGTCTGGACTGGTCGCAGTATCGTCCCGAGGAGCACGGTGCCCACGAGGAAGGCTGCGGTTGCGGCGAGCATGGCGACGACCACGAGTGCTGCGGTGGCCACCACCACGGCGAGGACCACGAGTGCTGCGGCGGTCACGGTCACGATGACGGCCACGAGTGCTGCTGCGGCCACCATCACGGGGAGTAGCGCCTATGAGCTGGACGTTCGTGGTGCTTGCGCTGGTGCTCTTTCTCTTTGCGATCTACATCGGCTTTTTGTGCGGCCAGTGGGCCTGCGAAAAGCGCGTCATCACCAAGCGCGACTACTGGATCGCCAACTTTGCAGGAGCGGCGGCAGTCGTCCTGCTGACCTGGGTGTTCTCGCTGTTCCCGCTGGTGCAGTTTGCGCCGATCGGCTGGCTCGGCGGCTTTATCGCCGGCCTTAAGATGAGCTTTGGCGAGTCCGTCGGTCCGTGGCGCAAGCACGACGAGGTCTTTAACGTCAACAAAGCCCATCGTGCCGCCGCCGACGCGGGCGATGCCGAGGAGCGCCGCCGTGCGCGTCGCAATGGCGCGGCCGACCGACAGCTCATCTCGATCACCGACGACAGCAAGGGTGCCGACAAGCACGCTAAGAAATAGTAAGAAGAGGTAACTATGGCAGAAAACAAAGACGAACAGCTCACCGACGAGGAGCTGGCACAGCTTCAGCTGGCAGAGGAGAACGAGAACGCCGTCGACCGCCTGGTCCAGGAGCTCGGCTGCCCCACGCGCCGCATCCGCCAGTTTGCCGCCCGCGTGCTGCACTTGCTTGCCGAGCGCGATCCGCAGCGCGTCGTGCCCTGCGTGCCCGCGCTGATCGAGGCGCTCGATCGCCCCGAGGCGCAGACCCGCTGGGAGGCCCTCGATGCCTTGGCGGCGCTCGCCACCACCTGCCCCGAGCAGCTGGGCGATGCCTTTGAGGGCGCCGAGACCGCGCTGTTCGACGAGATTTCCTCCACGCTGCGCTATGCCGCCTTCCGCCTGCTGTGCGTGTGGGGCGCCACGAGCGTCGAGCGTTCGCGCGAGGCTTGGCCCATCCTGGACGAGGCCATCCAGTGCTACCACGGTGACCTTGAGTATCGTGACATGCTCGGTTGCCTGTACGAGTTTGGTCAGGGCGAGATCGACGCCGAGGTTGCCGAGAAGCTTGCGCTGCGCCTTAAGTTCGACGCCGAGAACGGCAAGGGCAGCTATCTCAAGGCCCGTTCGAGCGAGATTTGCGAAATGCTTGTTAAACGTTTTGGCCTGGATCTCTCCAAAAAGAAGAAGCGTGCTAGCGTTAAAAAATCTGACGACGCCGAAGACGAGGAGTAACAGATTATGGCGCACGATGTAGTCCTGATTCCCGGTGACGGCATCGGTCCCGAGATTACGCAGGCCATGCGCCGCGTGGTCGAGGCCGCCGGTGTCCAGATCAATTGGAATGTCCAGGAAGCCGGTGCCGGCGTCATGGACGAGTTTGGCACGCCGCTGCCCCAACATGTGCTCGATGCGGTTGCCGAGACTAAGGTCGCCATCAAGGGGCCCATCACCACGCCGGTCGGCACGGGTTTCCGCAGCGTCAATGTTGCTCTGCGTAAGCACTTCGATCTGTACGCCTGCGTGCGCCCCTGCCTGTCGCAGCCGGGCGACGGCTCGCGCTTCCGCGACGTCGACCTGGTCATCGTGCGCGAGAACACCGAGGACCTCTACGCCGGTATCGAGTTCGATGAGGGCGCTGCCGAGGTCGAGGAGCTCTCACAGCTCGTCGAGCGTTCGGGCCAAAAGACCTTCGCCGCCGATTCCGCCATCTCGATCAAGCCCATCTCTATCGCCAAGAGCCGTCGCATTGTGGAGTATGCCTTTGAGTACGCCCGCCGCTGCGGCCGCAAAAAGGTGACGGCCGTGCACAAGGCCAACATCATGAAGGCGACCGACGGCCTGTTCCTGCGCGTGGCGCGCAAGGTGGCCGCCAGCTATCCCGATATCGAGTTCAACGACAAGATCGTCGACGCCACCTGCATGGGCCTAGTCCAAAACCCCAACGACTTCGATGTCCTGGTGCTGCCCAACCTGTACGGCGACATCGTGAGCGACCTGTGCGCCGGCCTGGTGGGCGGTCTGGGCATGGCACCCGGCTCCAACATCGGTGCCGACTGCGCAATCTTTGAGGCTACGCACGGCTCCGCGCCCGATATCGCCGGTCAGGATATCGCTAACCCCACGGCCGAGATTCTCTCTGCGGCTATGATGCTCGATCACCTGGGCGAGAACGACGCTGCCAATCGCATTCGCGTCGCCGTGTCTGCCACGCTCGACGAGGGAGAGCAGGTTACCGGTGACGTGCGTCGTGCCCAGACCGGCGCCGTTGAGGGCGCTGTGGGCACGCAGGCCTTTGCCGATGCCGTTATCGCTCACCTGGCCTAAGGCATGCACACTGCAAACGCCTAAATAGTACTTAAGTGTTTGCGTATAACCTAAGAATCAATACGCCCGGCGCTCTGTCGGGCGTATTCTATTGAGGACTATGTTTCCTAACAAGGAGTAACTGATATGGGTCTGATTCAAAAGAAGGACGAGAAGGACGAGATCGACGGCATCCAGATCATCGAGCGCGGCGAAGGCCCCGACGGTGACGAGGACGAGAAGATCGATCTGGTCGCCGGTACGTCTGCCGAGCACATTGCCGCCGGCACGACGGCCGAGGAGGAGGACGCCCGACTGGAGGCTCAGATTGCCGCGGATGCCGCTGACGAGAACCTCATGCCCGAGGAGCAGGACGAGGACGACGACGCCGACGTGGACGACCACGCTTGCAAGCACAAGAAGACGATGATTGCCGCCTTTGTGGTCGCCGTCGTGATCGCTGCCGTGGTCGGCTTCTTTATCGGCAACGGTGGTTTTGGCGGCAAGGGCGTCGGCTCGGCGACCCTGACCGAGGACCAGCTCGATTCGACCGTGGCAAGCTATAGCTACAACGGCAAGAAGAGCGACATCACCGCGCGTGAGGCCATCGAGAGCCAGTACAGCCTCGACACCGTCAAGGATAGCGATGGCAACTACACCGCTCCTTCTGCTGACGTCATCCTGTCCTACGTGCGCAATCAGATTCTGCTGGACGCTGCCGAGGACGAGGACATTACCGTTTCTTCCAAGGAAATGAAGCAGTACGCCGAGGATTCCATCGGCACTTCGGACTACAAGACCATGGCCACGCAGTACGGCGTGTCCAAGGACCAGGCCAAGCAGATCGTCCGTCAGTCCGCGACGCTGCAAAAGCTCTACAAGAAGAAGGTGGGCGATAGCTCTGCAAGCATGCCGACCGCCCCGACCGAGCCTGCTGACGGCAACGAGGAGACCGCGAGCAAGGACTACGCCGACTACATCATCAACCTTGTCGGCGATGAGTGGGATAGCTCAAAGGGCACTTGGAAGGATGCCGACAGCACCTATGCCAAGGCCTTCGCTGACGATGCCTTTACGGCCGATAGCGCCACCTACAAGCAGGCCATGACCGCCTATTACACCGCCTACCAGCAGTATTCCTCGCAGGCTTCGAGTGCCAGCTCCAAGTGGACCGAGTATGCTAACGGCCTCTACGCCAAGGCCAACATCAGCATCTACGGCCTGTTTGCGTAAAGAGTTGCACGGCTCATCGAGCATCTAGCTGATAGAAAACAAATTGCCCGCCAGTACGGAAGTCGTTCTGGCGGGCAATTTGCGTTGAGGGCGTGATTGGCGGCTTAATTATGGCTATTCATCTTTAAGTCCAAAAAGGCTATCGGCTTCATCGTCGGATATATATTCCAGTACATCGCCCGGTTGGCAGTCGAGTGCCCGGCATATCGCGTCAAGAGTTGAAAAGCGCACGGCAGAAACCTTGCCCGTCTTGATGCGCGACATATTGACCTGGGAGATACCCACGCGTTCCGCAAGCTCTTTGGATGAAATCTTGCGTTCGGCAAGCATGCGGTCGAGCCGCAGAATAATCATGGATTCCCCCTAGAGCAACTCGTCATCTTGTATTTGCAGGATACACCCGTACTGGAAGACGCTGGCAATCAGGCTAATAATCAGGCCTGCAAAGACCATAGAGAGGTCGAGGTGCTGGCCGCCAAGCGCATCCGTAAAGTTGCCGCCAAATCCTGAGAGTATCAGCCCCGTGACTATGGCACCAAGAAGCTTCACAGCAACGCCGCCAATAAGGAACAAATGTCCTACTTGACGTAGTATGCGGATGCATTCGAGGTCAAAGGGCCTGCCCGCCTTTTCAATGGCGGAGAAAAACCTGTATGCGCTTAGCACAATGGCAAGCGCAAGGCATGTCATCATGGCGCTCCCTATGGCAGTATGACCGTCGTGCGCGACAAGCATAAGAGGGGTCTGTTCATTGGCGCCGACGAGAGCGAGAGATGGCCCTTCGCCGGCATTAAGCTCTACGGATTGGAGGCAGAACCCTTGGGAGAGGCTAGGCAATATGAGTAGAAGCTCGATTGCAATGACTGCGAGGAGTCCCAGAGCGAGCGCTACGGCGGTGCAGATTGTGGCCCATTTGCAGATGTGAGCGAGCTTCCTCAGATCGGCTATTGCCTGTTCGCGGTTGATGGGTTCATTCGATTTGGATACGTTCCAGCGGATCATAGCTCCTCCAACCAATGTTTAGGATGATATTTAAATCTTATAACATACTTAATGATAAACGATAAACAATTACAGATTAGAGTAAGTTATGTTTGTAAGACGAATAGCGAGAGCTTATGGCATATTTAGGGAGTGAGAGTTTGGCACGTGGGGGATGGACGAGTATCGAAATTTCCCGCAACCGCGCAAGTGCTTCATCGAGTCTCCCCAATTCATCTAGGAAAAAGGCTGCAAACGATTGAAATTCTCCGGTGAACGGTCGAAAACTACCGTTCACCGATAATTTCTAAACTGGTTCTAACTGGTATTAAGTCAAAAAGACCAATTCACAAATCTTCACAATGACCTGCATTTTTTCTACATGCTTTTTTGGCCACCCTGCGTTGTTTAGACACAGAAAAGGTTCCGATCTTTCGTCAAAGTATTTCGAAACGATTTCAAAACCGCAGGTAGAAGTGTTAACGAGCGGTAAACGGTCGATTTATCGCCGTGAGCGGTGCAAAAACGTTTACTGCGTGAATCAGCGAAAGCGACCTCTTCTGTGATGATATAGTGACAACAACACGTCACGTGGTTACTACCAGTTGAGAGACCACTGGTCTTCAAAGAACGCTTTCCAAGAAGCTTTAAGGGCGTCCGCCCGCTGGCTTCCGAAAACATCGGACTCAGATCGTACACACCTTCGGAAGGGAAATTTGAATGGTTGGCTTTATTCTTACCGGTCATGGACAGTTCGCACCCGGCCTCGCAAGCGCTATCGCTATGGTCGCCGGTGATCAGCCCGCTTTTACCGTCGTTCCTTTCGAGGGCGACCAGGCTGCTTCCTACGGTGAGGATCTCCGCGCCGCTATCACCGCCATGCGCGAGGAGTGCGATGGCGTGCTCGTCTTTACCGACCTGCTTGGTGGTACCCCGTTCAACCAGGCAATGATGATTGCCCAGGATGTCGACAACGTCGAGATTCTGACTGGCACGAACCTTCCCATGGTTATTGAGCTTCTGTTCCTCCGCGGCAACGCTACGCTCGCCGAGCTTGGCGAGCAGGCCGTGACCGTTGGCCAGACGGGCATCACCGCCCAGACGGTTGCCTCCGTCGCTGGTGCCGAGGAAGAGGATATCTTCGGTGACGAGGACGGCATCTAATGGCCGATTTCGGAGCCAGCGTCCTGAGCTCCTCGGTCGCTCTTTTAGGTCTTCTCGTCATCATGGGTGTGATTTACACCATTTGGTCTCAGATCAACATGAAGAAGAAGCAGAAGTACTTCAAGGAGCTACACACCGAGCTCAAGCCGGGTCAGGAGGTTCTTTTCGCCGGCGGTATCTACGGAACCGTCAAGGGCATCGAAGGCGAAAAGGTCCAGATCAAAGTCCGATCCGGTGCCGTCGTAGATGTTTCGCGTTACGCGATTCAGGAGATCAAGTAACTGTCGTCAGCAAATAACGAAAGGAAGCTGATCAACATGGCAGAACCCAACATTCTTCTTACCCGCATCGATAACCGACTGGTCCATGGTCAGGTCGCTACCCAGTGGAACTCCACCTTGGGCTCCAACCTCATTCTCGTCGCCAACGACGATGTGTCGACCAACACCATGCGCCAGAACCTCATGAAGATGGCCGCTCCCGCCGGCGTCGCTACGCGTTTCTTCTCCCTGCAGAAGACCATCGACGTCATTGGCAAGGCGAGCCCGCGCCAGAAGATCTTCATCGTGGCCGAAACACCGGAAGACGTGCTTACGCTCGTCAAGGGCGGTGTGCCTATAAAGAAGGTAAACATCGGCAACATGCACATGTCGGAAGGAAAGCGCCAAGTCGCCACCTCCGTCGCAGTTAACGACGAGGATGTCGCTGCGTTTAAAGAGCTGCAGGAATTGGGGGTGGAGTTGGAGATCAGGCGCGTTCCGAGCACGCCTGTTGAGGACACGAGCAAGCTCTTCTCGTAATCCTCGTGATCCACGTTGTCAGGAATGAAACCCTGACATTCTGTACGTGAAATCCAAAGTGCGTACATACATTTTGAAAGGAGGAGCAAGATGGAATACTCGATCATCCAGGTCGCTCTGGTCTTCATCGTCACGTTCGTCGCGGCAATCGACCAGTTCAACTTCCTCGAGTCTCTCTATCAGCCCATCGTCACCGGCGCCGTCATCGGTCTTATCCTTGGCGACCTCAACACCGGTCTTCTCGTGGGTGGTACCTATCAGCTCATGACGATCGGCAACATGCCGATCGGAGGCGCTCAGCCGCCTAACGCCGTCATCGGCGGCATCATGGCAGCCATTCTCGCTATCGCTACGGGCCTCGAGCCCAACGCGGCAGTCGGCCTTGCCATTCCGTTCGCTCTGCTTGGTCAGCTCGGCGTTACCCTGGTCTTCACGCTTATGTCGCCGCTCATGTCCTCTGCGGACAACATGGCTCACAACGCTGACACCAAGGGTATCGAGCGTCTGAACTACTTCGCCATGGCTCTGCTCGGCCTGATCTTCGCCGTCGTCGTCACCCTGTTCTTCATCGCTGGCGCCACCATCGGTCAGACCATCGCTTCCGCCATCCCGACTTGGCTGCAGACCGGTCTCTCCGCTGCAGGCGGCATGATGCGCTTCGTCGGCTTCGCCGTCCTGCTCAAGGTTATGATGAACCGCGATATGTGGGGCTTCTTCCTCATGGGCTTTGGCCTCGCGCTCATCACCGTTGCCAACGATTCTCTGGCAACCCCTGCTCTGCTCATCCTCGCTCTCATCGGCTTCGGCATCGCTTTCTGGGACTTCCAGCAGCAGACCGAGCTGAAGGGTGCAGCTGTTTCTGACGGAGGTGACTTCGAAGATGGCATCTAATGAGTATGTGATCCCGGAGCACTACGAGGATCTCACTCCTGCTCCGCAGCTCGACCAGAAGACCCTCAACAAGATGGCTTGGCGCTCCTGCTTCCTGCAGGCATCGTTCAACTACGAGCGCATGCAGGCCGCTGGCTGGCTTTACTCCATCATCCCCGGTCTGGAGAAGATCCACACCAACAAGAACGACCTCGCGG
>UQYE01000024.1:0-28693 GCA_900545145.1 uncultured Collinsella sp.
TACCTGCAGCTGTGCCCGGGTGTGAATCGGCGCCAGAGGCCTATTCCGTACAGCAGGATTCATATGCACAGGAGCTCGCGTTCGATAAACGTCGTGCGCGTCACCGTCGCTGGGCCCAGCGCCTGCGTACGCTGGCGATGATCGTGCTGATTCCGCTGGGGCTCGCGACAATCTTCTTGGCCTCATATGCCCTCACGTGCATTCTCAACGGCGCCTCGCCCAATGAGGTACTTCAGCACTTGGCAGCTCTTGGTCAGCGCTTGGGGGATGTCGCAGCAACTATCCGCGCCAGCTGGGAGAGCTAGCAGACCTGCACCCATAGCGCAAAGGTAACTTGTCTGCGCTCGATTGGACATGAGCTGCGTTTGACAGGGTAAGATTAATCGCGGTTTTTGATTGGTGCTCGATTGGGTTTGTTGGGCGGAGTTTATGTCTGCTATTGATATTGTGCTTGTTGTGATTGCCTTGGTGGCGGTGGGGGTTGCTGTGGCTTGCGCCCTGCAGCTTAAAGGTCTTCGTGCCGAGCTGCGGGAGCGTGGCGACAGCGACGCCGAGACGCTCGCGGCGCTCGAGCAGGCCAACAGTACACTCGATACCCTCAACGTCGCGTTGGCCGAAACCCGACGCACCGCAAACGCCATCGCGCAGCAGCAGACGACCGATGCGGCCGTGGAGCAGCAACGCTACCTGACCATCGCGCGTGAGTTCTCGCAGGCCGGCGACCGCATGGACGACCTGCGCCGCGAGACGGCCCAACAGCTTGGCGCCAACCGCGAAGGCATCGAGCACCGCTTGGACAAGGTGCGCGAGACGGTCGATGCCCAGCTGGGCGCCATCCGCAAGGACAACAACGCGCAGCTCGATCAGATGCGCGCGACGGTGGACGAGAAGCTCTCCCGCACGCTCAACGATCGTCTGTCGGCATCGTTTAAGCAGGTGAGCGACCAGCTCGAGGCTGTGTACAAGGGGTTGGGCGATATGCAGTCCATTGCCACCGGCGTGGGCGACCTTAAACGCGTGCTGGGCAACGTGAAGGCGCGTGGCATTTTGGGCGAGGTGCAGCTGGGCGCGATCCTGGCGGACATCCTTACGCCCGACCAGTATCTGGAAAACGTCGCCACCAAGCCCGGCGCCTCGGAGCGCGTTGAGTTTGCCGTCAAGCTGCCGGTAGACGAGGGCGACCCCGTGCTGCTGCCAATCGACTCCAAATTCCCGGGCGATGCGTATGAGCATTTGCTCGACGCCCAGGAGTCGGGCGACGCGGAGGCCGTCGCCGCCGCGCGCAAGACGCTCGACACCATGGTGAAGCGCGAGGCAAAGGACATCTGCGAAAAGTACCTGAGCGTGCCCGCGACCACCAACTTTGGCATTCTGTTCGTTCCGTTTGAGGGCCTGTACGCCGAGATCGTCACGCGCCCTGGGCTTATCGAGACCCTGGGCCGCGACTATCACGTCAACGTTGCCGGTCCCAGCACCATGGCGGCCATCCTCAACAGCCTGCAGATGAGCTACCAGACGTTTAAGCTGCAAAGACGCACCGACGACGTGCTACGCGTGCTTTCCGCCGTCAAGGCCGAGCTGCCGCGCTATCAAGCGGCGCTGCGCCGCGCCCAGCAGCAGATCGAGACCGCGGGCAAAACGGTCGAGGGCATCATCACCACGCGCACCAACGTTATGGAGCGCAAGCTCAAGGATATCGACGCGCTGGAAGATGCCAAAGAGGCCGACGAGATCTTGGGACTTACGTCCGCGGGCCTGCTCGCAGACCAAGAAGACGAGGACTAGCGGCACTTGACGGCGGGGCGTCTGCGCAGGCGCCCCGCCGTGTTTCACAACGCACTTGCCTAAAGCGCACTTTAATGTGCAACAATGGCCTTTCGCCCTATCAGACGCGAAAGGAAGCCCATGTCTCAGAGAAGCACCAGCCCGCTCAAACGCTCAACCGTGCGCCGCACGCTGCAGCGTTTTTGGGATGTCACGCGCACGCAGCCGCTGATCGTCTTTCTCTCGGTGTTCTCGTCGGCGGGCTACATCTTTTTGCTCACGTTTGCCAACACCTACGTTATGGCCCTCATCGTCGATCGTGTCCAGGCCGGCCCCGTAGCGGGCGACCAGGTGTTTGAGGTCTTCGGTCCCTACATTTTGGCGCTCGTGCTCGTCAACCTGGTGGGTCAGATTCTCTCCAAGCTACAGGACTACACCGTCTACAAGCTCGAGATTGCGGGCAACTATCACCTGGCGCGCCTGTGCTTTGACACGCTCTCCAATCAATCCATGACATTCCACACCAGCCGCTTTGGCGGATCGCTCGTGAGCCAGACGAGCCGTTTTATGAGCGGCTACACGGGTCTGGTCGACGTGACGGTGTATTCGCTCATTCCCACCATCACCTCGGTCATCTGCACCGTGGCCGCACTCGCTCCGGTGGTGCCCACATTTACCGTGATCCTGGTGGGCATCATGGTCGTCTACATCGCGTTTGTCTGGCTTATGTACAAGCACATCATGCCGCTTTCGGCCGCGACGTCCGCCGCGCAAAACAAGCTCTCGGGCGTGCTGTCCGACGCGGTCACGAACATCCTGGCTGTCAAGACCTGCGGGCGCGAGGACTTTGAGCGCGACCTGTTCGATGCCGCCGACCGTGCCGCGCGCGATGCCGAAACGGTATCGATGCACGCCATGATGCAGCGCAACTTTACGACCTCGGGCCTTATCGTCATCACCATGGCCGTGGTGAGTGTGTTCGTGGCGGGCGGCAACGCGTGGTTTGGCATCTCGGCCGGCTCGCTCGTCATGATCTTTACCTACACGTATAACCTCACCATGCGTCTGAACTACGTGAGTTCCATGATGCAGCGCATTAACCGCGCGCTGGGTGACGCCGCCGAGATGACGCGCGTGCTGGACGAGCCGCGCCTGGTGGCGGACGACGAGCATGCTCCCGAGCTCAAAGTGACCGAGGGCGCGATCGATTTTGAGCACTTGAGCTTTGCATACCGTGACGCCGCGGCGGGCGATAGCGTGTTCGACGACCTGACGCTCCATGTGCCGGCGGGCCAGCGCGTGGGCCTGGTGGGTAAATCGGGCTCGGGCAAGACGACGCTCACCAAGCTGCTGCTGCGCCTGGACGATGTTCAGGGCGGCCGCGTACTCGTGGACGGTCAGGATGTCTCGCGCTGCACGCAGCAGAGCCTGCGCCGCCAGGTTGCCTACGTGCCGCAGGAGGCGCTGCTGTTCCACCGCTCCATTCGCGAGAATATCGCCTACGGCCGCCCCGACGCCACCGACGAGCAAATTCGCGAGGCGGCGCGCCTGGCCAATGCCCTGGAGTTTATCGACCGCCTACCCCATGGCTTTGACACCATGGTGGGCGAGCGCGGCGTCAAGCTTTCGGGCGGCCAGCGCCAGCGCGTGGACATTGCCCGTGCCATCCTCACCGACGCGCCGATTCTGGTACTCGACGAGGCGACGTCTGCCCTCGATAGCGAGTCCGAGGCGTTGGTGCAGGAAGCTCTCGAGAACCTGATGCGCGGCCGCACCTCCATTGTGGTGGCGCATCGCCTGTCCACCGTGGCGGCGCTCGACCGCATCGTGGTACTGGCGGATGGCGAGATCGTCGAGGACGGCACGCATGTGCAGCTCGTCGAGGCGGGCGGCGAGTACGCGAGCCTGTGGAGCCGTCAGACCGGCGCATTCTTGGAGGCGTAAACGTCTCGGACGTGGGACAATTGTGCCCATAAGTTTATTGTGCCGTTGAGCCGAGGAGTCGTTATGCCACGCGAGACCAATGCCGCCAAGCGCGAGCGCGCCATCGAGGTGTGTGAGCGCCTCAACCGTCGCTATGGCCCGGTCGAGTGCTTTTTGGACCACGAGAATCCCTTCCGCCTGCTGATCGCGGTGCTGCTTTCGGCGCAAACGACCGATGCGCAGGTCAACAAGGTGACGCCGCGGCTGTTTGCCCAGTGGCCCACGCCCGAGGCCATGGCCGGGGCGAGCGTAGCTGACGTGGCAGACACCATCAAGTCGCTCGGCTTCTACAAGAGCAAAGCCAAGCATGCCGTCGAGGCCGCGCAGATGATCGTCGCCGACTATGACGGCGAGGTGCCGGCCGACATGAAGGAACTCGTGAAGCTGCCGGGCGTGGGACGCAAGACGGCGAACATCGTGCTCAACGTGGGGTATGGCATCGTGGAGGGTATTGCGGTGGACACGCACGTCAACCGCATTGCGCACCGCCTGATGCTGAGTCCCAAGACGCATGCCAAGGAACCGCTCAAGACCGAGCAGGATCTGCTCAAGATTTTGCCGCACGAGTATTGGGAGTCGGTCAACCATCAGTGGATCACCTTTGGCCGCGAGATCTGCGACGCCCGCAAACCCAAGTGTGACGAGTGTCCGCTGGCAGATTTGTGCCCCAGCGTGCGCGTTTTGGGGTAGCTGCCCGGTGCGCGCCGGCGCGTCCGCCCCATGCGTTACCATGACAAACAATAGTTTTGATGTACGACCCGCCGAGCCTGCCCCGGCGGGCTTTTGGCGTTGCGATGCCGGAGGACCACATGCTCATTCACCGTATAGCCGCGCAGCTCTACACTGCCGAGGCACTGCAGACCGTCGAGGCCGGACTCGATGCCGGCGAGGACGTGACGCTGGCCGTGTCGCAGTCGGGCCGCACGCTCATGGCGGCAGCTCAGTTTGCGCGCCGTCCGCGTCCCACGGTCTACATCGTGAGCGGCGAGGACGCGGCCGATCGCGCCGCGCGCAGCCTGGCCGCCTATGTGGGTCTGGCGCATGTGTGCCGCTTTCCCGAGCGCAAAGACTATCCATGGCGTGAGCAGGCGCCCGACGACGCCGTGGTGGCCCAACGCTGCGAGGCTTTAGGGCGCATCGTGCGCGGCGATAACTGCATCATGGTCGCCTCGGCCCGCGCGCTACTGCGTTGCGTGCCGCCGGTCGAGAGCCGCTATTGGGAGTCCACCACCTTTGCGGTGGGCGAGGAGATTCCCTTCGACGAGGTGCCGCAGCGCCTGGTGGGCATGGGCTACACCAATGCAGGTGCCGCCGACGCGCCCGGCCTGTTCCGTGTACACGGCGATACCGTCGAGGTGTTCCCCGCGCAGGAAAAAGCACCCGTGCGCATTGAGTTCTTTGGCGACGAGATCGACCGCATCCGCCGCATGGTGAGCTCTACGGGTCAAACCATCGGCAACGAGGACAGCATCGAGATCTTCCCGTGCCGCGAGCTGGCGCTCACCGACGAGGCCGTCCACAACATGCATGTGGCGCTCTATCGCGCCAGCCAGGACGACAGTAAGCTGGCGGCGCTGCTCGAGATGGTGGATGCACGCATCGTCACGCCCGAGCTCGACCGCTTTTTGCCGGTGATGTACGGCCAGACCGTGAGCCCGTTGGCGCACGTGAGCGGCAAGGCGCTTGTGGTCCTGTCCGAGCCGCGCTCGCTGTTCGACGACTGCCTGCGCGCCTACGAGGATATCGAGGCGCGTGCCGGCGAGGCGGGGGTCGACCGTCTGGACGGCCTGTACGTGCGTGCCCAGCAACTCGAATTTGGTGCCCAGCAGCGCCTTAACTACGTGAGCTTGATTCGTGCCGGCGGTGCGGTTACAGCCGAGCTCAAGATTGAGCAGCCGGCCATTGCGGGCTCGGACAATCGCTTTATGACGCGCATTCAGGAGGTCGTGGGCAAGCGCTATGCCTGCGTGTTTGCCATTCCCGACCGCGGTGCGCGCGAGTCGATGGAGCTCACCTTTGGCGACGAGGGCATCACCTTTGAGGAGTCGCTGACGGCCGCCCCCGAAAACGCCGGCGTTATCGGCGACCGCGTGCGCGTGGCGGCGGCGGATTCTGACGACCGTGCTGCTCGTCAGGCGGCCCATGCTTCGATTCGCGAGCGCCATGCCGACGCGCTCAACGCCCGCTCGCTCGAGGCGGGCGCGGCCCAGGCTGCCGCTGGTGCCGCCGTGCCCACCATCTCGCGCGGACGCGTGACCTTTGTGGATGCCGCTCTACCGCAGGGCGTGGTGGTGCCCGATGCCAATCTGGCCGTGTTCTCGATCGCCGACCTCAACGCCCGCATGGACGCCAACCGCGCGCGCAGCCGCCGCAAGGTCGACATTACGCAGATCACCTTCCCCTTTAAGCCGGGCGACTACGTGGTGCACGCAACGCATGGCATCGCGCTCTTTAGCGAGATCGCGCGCCAGGAAGTGGGCGGCAAGGAGCGCGACTACTTCTTGCTGGAATACGCCGACGGCGACAAACTCTATGTGCCGCTCGAGCAGGTCGACCGCATCACGCGCTATGTTGGCCCCGACGGCGATAAACCGCGCTTGACCAGGCTCAACACCGCCGACTGGACGCGTGCCACCAACAAGGCGCGCAAGAATGCCAAAAAGCTGGCGTTTGACCTGGTCGACCTGTATACGCGCCGCTCTTCGATTACCGGTATCGCCTGTCCGCCCGATACGCCCGAGCAGATTGAGATGGAGGAGAGCTTCCCCTACGACGAGACGCGCGACCAGCTGGAGGCTATTGCCGACATTAAGGCGGACATGGAGGCACCCAAGCCCATGGACCGCCTGCTGTGCGGCGACGTGGGCTTTGGCAAGACCGAGGTCGCCCTGCGCGCAGCGTTTAAGTGCGTGGACTCCGGCCGCCAGGTCATGGTACTCTGCCCCACGACCATTCTGGCCCAACAGCACTACGAGACATTTTTTGAGCGCTTTGCACCGTTTGGCCTGGAGGTCGAGGTGCTCAGCCGCTTTCGCACGCCGGCGCAGCAAAAGCGCGCGCTCAAGGCGTTTGCCGAGGGCACGATCGATGTGCTGATCGGCACACACCGTCTGCTTTCGGCCGACGTGAACCCCAAGAACCTGGGCCTGGTGATCATCGACGAGGAACAGCGCTTTGGTGTGCAGCACAAGGAGCAGCTCAAGAACCTGCGCGAGCAGATCGACGTGCTCACGCTTTCGGCCACGCCCATCCCGCGTACCATGCAGATGGCCACGAGCGGCGTGCGCGACATGAGCCTGATCACCACGCCGCCGACCGGGCGCCGTCCCGTGATTGTGCACGTGGGGGAGTACGACCCCGACGTGGTGAGCGCGGCGATTCGCCTGGAGGTGGGTCGCGGCGGCCAGGTGTACTACGTGTCCAACCGCGTCAAGACCATCGACGACGCCGTGGCGCGCGTGCACGAGGCCGCGCCCGAGGCGCGCGTGGGCGTGGCGCACGGCAAGATGAGCCCGCGCGAGGTCGAGGACGTGATGATCGAGTTTGCGACCAAAAAGATCGACGTGCTCATTGCCACGACCATCGTGGAGAGCGGTATCGACAACGCGTGCGCCAACACGCTCATCATCGAGGATTCGCAGCGCCTGGGCCTAGCACAGCTCTACCAGCTCAAGGGCCGTGTGGGCCGCTCGGCCACGCAGGCCTACGCATACTTTATGTTCCCGGGCGAGCTGCCGCTCACCGAGGAGGCAACGGCGCGCCTGACTGCACTTTCCGAGTTCCAGGACCTGGGCAGCGGCATGCGCATCGCCATGCGCGACCTGGAGATTCGCGGCGCCGGCTCGCTCATGGGTGCCGAACAGCACGGTAACCTATCGAGCGTGGGCTTTGACCTGTTTACGCAGATGCTGGGCCAGGCCGTGGCCGAGGCGCGCGGCGATGACGACGCCGGCGTGGAGGCGGCGAGCGTGGGTATTAATCTGCCGGCCGATTACTTCTTGTCCGAGGAGTACCTGCCGGCGGTGGACCAGCGCGTGCTCGTGTACCGCAAGCTCGCGGCGGCCGAGGACCTGGAGAGCATCGACGAGGTACAGGAAGAGACCGAGGCCGCGCATGGCGAGCTGCCGTTGGCGGGACTCAATCTGTTCAACCGCGCGCGTATCCGTATCCGCGGCGAGCGCTTGGGGCTCGAGAGCGTCACGCTCAGCGGCGGGCGCATCACGTTTTTGGGCGTCGACGTGCCCAAGAAGGTGGCCTTTGAGTTCAAGAATCGCTATGGCGCGGTGAACTTCCCCAAGAGCCGCAAGCTGTCGGTGCCTTACAAGGCGGGCGCCGGCGCGGGCAGCGGCCTGGGTCGCGGCCTCGACGCCAACGACGGCACCGGCCCCGTGGCAGCCGCCCTCATGCTGCTGCAGCAGCTGGGTGCGAGCGACGACGACTAACGGGTCGACGTTGCAAACGCCCCATTTGGGCACTCTGGTTCCATCGAAAGGAAAGCATGTTCGGATACATCTATAAGAAAGACGTCGCCATTATCGCGGTTGTTTTGTGCCTTTGCCTGGGCGTGGGCAGCTTCTTCGATTATCAGATTTCGAGCGCGCTGTTCAACATCGGTAGCATGTACGGTCGCTTTATCGAGGCCGCCGGCGAGCTGCCGTTCGAGCTGACGGCGAGCGTCGCGGGCGTTATGCTCGTGCGCGCGGCGCGCCCCGACTCCAAGGGAAGCAAATGGCTCGCCGTACTCGGCATCCTCGTCAACGTCGGCCTGGCCGGCTACGAGGTTATTTCGTCCCTGCGCGTCGGCGGCAAACTTGTTGCGGCTCAGCTCGTGCTGACGTTTGTGCTGGTCATCGCTGCCAACTTCATCGTCTATCGCCTTACGCGCGATACCGATTCCAAAGAGCTCACGCGTTGGGCGCTGATGGTGCTTGCCGTGTGGGTCGCTCAGGCCATCATCCTCAACGTGATCGTCAAGCCGCTGTGGTCGCGCCCGCGCATGCGCGTGATCGAGGTCACGCCGGGGCTCAATTTTCAGCCGTGGTGGGTGATTGGCAATCCCGACAAGTGGAGCTATATCGCCGCCGGCGTGATCAAGGACGGCTTTAAGTCGTTTGCGAGCGGACACACGGCGCACGCGGCGATCGGTATTATGCTTGCCGGGCTTCCTGCGGCGTCCTTTAAGGAAAAGCCGTCGCGCCGTCGCGTGGTCTTTTGGACGGCGGCTGCGGTTGCGGCGCTCGTCGCCTTTGGCCGCATTGTGATCGGTGCGCACTTTTTGACTGACGTGAGCTGCGGCTTTGCCCTGGTGCTGGCACTTGAGTGCCTTGCCGCGCGCATTGCCTATCCGGGCGGCGTACAATAGCGGCGTTTAAATCATCGGGCCCATGCCCGGCTAGAGAGGATTGCCATGCTCGCGTTCAACAACGACTATTCCCACGGTGCTCATCCGGCAGTGCTGCAGGCGCTCGTCGATACCAACATGGAGCCGCAGCCCGGCTACGGTACCGATGCGCACACCGAGCGTGCCAAGCAGCTGATTCGCGAGGCCTGTCAGGCCCCCGATGCCGACGTGTTCTTGCTGGTGGGCGGCACGCAGGCCAACGCGACGGTGATTGACATGCTGCTCGCGCCCTACGAGGGCGTCGTTGCCGCCGAGACCGGCCATGTCGCTTGCCACGAGGCGGGCGCCATCGAGTTTGGCGGCCACAAGGTGCTCACCATCCCCGGCTACGAGGGCAAGATGCACGCCGAGGATCTCGAGAACTATATCCAGGTGTTCTACGAAAACGAGAGCTACGAGCACACGGTGTTCCCGGGCGCCGTGTACGTGAGTCTATCGACCGAGTACGGCACGCTGTACTCCAAGGCCGAGCTCGCGGCGATTCACGCGGTGTGCCAGAAGCGCGAGATTCCGCTGTTTGTGGATGGCGCCCGACTGGCCTATGCGCTGGCAGCCGACGAGTGCGACATCACTCTGCCCGAGCTGGCACAGCTGTGCGACGTGTTCTACATCGGCGGCACCAAGTGCGGCGCGCTTTGCGGCGAGGCTGTGGTGTTCTGCGGCATGCACGCTCCGGCGCATCCCATTCCGCGCATTAAGCAGCACGGCGCGCTGCTGGCCAAGGGCCGCCTGACGGGCGTGCAGTTTGAGGCGCTCTTTACCGATGGCCTGTATTTTGAGATTGGTCGACAGGCGATTCAGACGGCCCAGGCGCTGCGTCGTGTGCTGCACGAGAGCGGCTACCAGTTCTTCTTGGAGACGCCTACGAACCAACAGTTCGTGATTCTGCCCAACGAGGATATGGCCCGCATTCGCGAGCACGCCTCGATCGAGTACTGGGAAAAGTACGACGATACCCACACGGTGGTGCGCTTTTGCACCAGCTGGGCCACGACGCAGGAGGACATCGACGCGCTGGCGGCTGTCCTGTAGCCTGATGTAATGACGAGGGGCCGCCTTGCGCTGGGTTTGGCGCAAGGCGGCCTTTGTTTTTGAGAGAGAAGGGTTGTATGACCGAGATGTCCGAGCCGGCGATTCGCCTGGCGACGCCCGAAGACGCGCCGGCGTTGCTTGCCATCTATGAGCCGTATGTGCGCCAGACGGCGATTACCTGCGAATACGAGGTGCCGAGCGTTGAGGAGTTCGCCGGGCGCATCGAGCGTACGCTCAAGCGCTATCCGTATCTGGTGATGGAGCTGGACGGGCGTCCGGTAGGCTATGCCTATGCGAGTCCGCTCAACAGCCGCGAGGCATACGACTGGTCGGTCGAGACGTCGATTTACCTGGCACGCGACGTGCGCCACGGCGGGCTGGGCCGCAAGCTGCACGATGCGCTCAAGCAGTGCCTGATCGCGATGGGCATCACCAACATGTGCGCGCTCATCGCCGTGCCGCACGACAAGGACGACGAGTATCTAACGCACAACAGCCAGGACTTCCATGCCCATATGGGATATCGCTTGGTGGGTGCTTTCGACCGCTGTGCCCAAAAGTTCGGCCGCTGGTACGACATGTGCTGGATGGAGCTGGTCCTGGCCGAGCGCACCCCCAACCAGCCCAAACCAACCTGGTTCCCCGACCTTCCCGCCTAAAACCACCACGAAGGTGCCTGTCCCTTTGTGGTGGTTAGCCGATGGGCTCGGTGTATTTGGCGCGGTCGGTGCGCTGGATGCGCTTGGAAATGTGCAGCGGGCGGCCGTCGGTGTCGTAGACGTAGTCGGTGATCAGGATCAGCGCCTGTCCGCGCTCAACGTTGAGCAAAAACGCCTCGTTTTGCGAGGCATAGCACACCTCAAAGGTCTTGTGCCCCTGCGCCGGCGCGCGATGGAACTCCTGGCGCAGCGTGGCGTAGAGCGATCCGTTGATATCGCGATCGATGAGTGCTGCAAAGCTCGGTGGTAGATAGGTGGTCTCCAGACACAGTGGCGCATCGTCCAGATAACGCAGGCGGACAAGTTTGACGAGCTTGCTGCCCGCGGCGGCATCGAAGAACTTGACCACATTGCCCGCGGCCTTGGCAAAGCCCGAGTCCACCGTGCGCGTGGTGGGCTTCATGCCCTGGCCCTGGATCTGCGCTGTGTAGCTCGAAAACACCAGGTTGTTCTCGTGGAGCGCCGGCGTGTCGGCCACAAAGGCACCGCGCCCGCGTTCGGTGCGAAGCAGACCCTCATCAACGAGTACCTTAAGCGCGTGGCGCACGGTGCTGCGCGACAGGCCCGATTCGTCCATGAGTTCCATCTCGGACGGCAGCTTGTCTCCGCAGGCGTAGATGCCGGCAGCGATGCGGTCGCGAAGTGTGGTCGCCAGACGCTCGTATTGGGCCAGTTTCTTTTTAGACGAAGCGTTCATGCAATCAACCTGTATCTAACTTGTATGCTTACAGAACCAAGCATGTATCCAACATGATAACAAAACCGCTGGTAATGGCTTGCCGAAAACTTTACCAGCAAAATTTCTAAGACAAATATAGCATACAACTAGTCGACATAACCAAAACATGTATGTAACTTGTATGCCATCGAGAGCATCAAACGAGAAGAAAGGCTGATGCACGATGACTACTCAGGAACAGGTTAAGGACGTCGTCTCCCAGGTTTTGGCTGACAAGGCAGACAAGGGCGGCATCAAGCGCGTCGTGTGGATTGGCGCCGGTGGATCCAACGGCGGCAACTATCCTGCCCAGTACTTTATGGAGCACGAGGCCACGCAGGTCGTGAGCTCCAGCTACACCAGCAACGAGTTCGTGCACGCCACGCCTGCCTACGTCAACGAGAACACCCTGGCCGTCGTCGTGTCCATGCGCGGCACCAAGGAGACCATCGTCGCCGCCCAGGTCGCCAAGGACCACGGCGCCAGCACCATCGCCATCTATGTTGACGAGTCCGGCCTCACCGAGGTCTGCGACTACAAGATCCAGTACGACAGCCTGGCCATCGACGAGTCCTGCATGGGCCGCACCAACTCCGCCGTCGTGACCATGATTGCTATGGAGCTTACGCAGCAGACCGAGGGCTATGCCGAGTACGAGGCCGCTATGGCCGCCTTCGACTTGGTCGACCCCATCTATCGCAAGGCTGTCGAGTACACCCGTCCGCTCGCTGCCAAGTGGGCCGAGCAGAACGCCGACAAGCCCTGCATCAACGTTATGGCTCAGGGCCCGCTCTTTGGTGCCGCCTACGTCTTTAGCATCTGCAACGTGCAGGAGATGCTGCAGATCGACTCCTGCACCATCAACACCTGCGACTTCTTCCACGGCCCCTTCGAGATCCTGGACAAGCGTACCTCGCTGTTCCAGCTCATCAGCGTCGGCCGCAGCCGCTGCAACGACGAGCGCGGCATTCGCTTTGTCAACCAGTACGGTGGTGAGCGCGTCTACCAGCTCGACGCCAAGGAGCTCGGTCTCAACGACATCAAGGACAGCGTGAGCGAGTACTTCAACCACCTGATCTTTGCCCCGATCCTCAACAACGTCTACATGCGTGCGCTCTCCGCCGTCACCCACAAGGACTACATGACGCGCCGTTACATGTGGAAGCTGGATTACTAAGGGATAGAGCGGCCTAACAGCCCAATACCCCTCATGAGTTGCGGTGGAATAGTTCCTGTTTGGGAGTGTGAAGCCTCTGTTTGAGAACTATTTCACCGCAACTGCTAGAGCGGCACTTGGGGACGTTCCCTTTCTGCCGGCAGTTAGGGATGTTCCTTTTGTGCCGGCAGTTGGGGACACTCCTTGTGTCGAGAGATTTCCCGTTCGCCGATTTGTGCCTTGAAAAATGTATATAACGACTATAACGTAGCATGAAACATATTGGAAATAATACTGAGGAGGCTGCGTTGAAGAGGAGCAATCTGGGCTATGTGCTGGTGCTGATCGCCGCGCTTATGTGGGGCAGCATTGGAATCTTTGTAAACGGCATCTCGGCCATGGGCGTTTCGTCCCAGAGCATGGCTGCCTTTCGCTTGTTGGTCGGAGCGCTTATCTTGGCGCCGGTCCTGATGTTTATGGGCTGCCGTCCGGGTGAGGGGTCTACCGTGGTTCAGGGTCCGCTGACCCTGTTCAAGGCAAGCCCTAAAGAGCTTGTTTCCTGCGCGCTTGTCGGTATCGTCGGTTTGGCTGCCGCCAACACCTGCTATTACGAGTGCATGCGCGAGGTGGGCATGTCCACGGCATCGGTGCTGCTCTACACGTCGCCGGTGTTTGGCGTCGCGCTCGGCCGCGTCCTTTATCGCGAGGACGTGACCCTCAACAAGCTCGTCGCCATTGTCTTTAACATCGTTGGCTGTGTGCTTGCGGTGACCAATGGCGACCTTTCCGGTTTTCATTTTTCGGTTTGGGGCGTCACGTCGGGCGTGATTGCAGGCCTTTGTGGTGCGTCGCTCGCGGTGTTTAGCCGGATAGCAACCAAGACGGTCCACCCGCTGGCTGTCACGTTTTGGGGCTTTGTTTTTGGCGGTGCGGTTATGGCAGCTATCGCGGCTCCGTGGCCGGATGTCGCCGCGGCAATGTCGCCACAGCTGCTGCTGCTGTTCCTTGGCTTTGGACTCATCCCCACAGCCGTGGCTTACATCTTATATATGCAGGGTCTGTCCATGGGGCTCGAGACGTCGAAAGTTCCCGTCGTAATGTCATTCGAGACAGTCGTCACCGTACTGCTGGGCATTGGTGTCTACGCCGAGCCCGCCGGCGCGATCAAAGTTCTGGGCATCGTTTTGGTGCTCGCGTCCATCGTGATTATGAACACCGACTTTTCCAAGCTGCGCAACAGTGTGTTTGTCGGTCATGTCGTTGAGAGCATGACCTTTAAGCCCAACGCGTGGTGGACGGAGAAATCGCAGGACATGGATCTCTTCCGCGAGCGCACGGGCATTGCGCTGGAGCCCACCGTGCAGGAAAGTCCCTGGTACTTCGTGCGATAGGGGGGTTGCGCGCGGCGTCCGACCTGGGGTTATCCAGCCAGCGCCGGCCTACCCAAGACCATCGTTTCGATTGCGTTAAACCCGCCAACGGTCGTTTTTCATCCGTGAACGGTTTATATACTAATCATCAATATTCGCAACGTATAAGACGTTATAATGACCATAACGAAAAGAAGGAGGCAAGATGAATCAGATCATTCTCGCATCTCATGGCGGCCTGGCCGCAGGCGCCAAAGACACGCTCGAGATGGTTCTCGGCGACGTGTCGAACGTCCACGTCGTGTCGCTTGCTCGTGACGACAAGGAGCCCATCACCAACAAGGTGGACGCCATGATCGCCACGTTCAACGCGGACGACACCGTCTATGTGCTGACCGATATGCTCGGCAGCTCGGTCAACAACAGCATGGTCGAGCTTTCCCGCAACGGTGTGGCATTCACGGTGATCAGCGGTTTCAACATCCCGCTGGCGCTCACGCTCGCTATGAGCCCCGTCCCCGTCAAGGGCGCCGAGCTCGCGGCCCTCATCAACGAGGCCCGCACCGGTCTGACCAACCCCAACGCACCGGTCGAGGCCGCCGCGGCTCCCGCCAAGAAGGCCAAGGCGTCCCGTCACAGCTCCGGTCCCGCCAAGATCGTCCTCGCACGTCTTGACTACCGTCTGCTGCACGGCCAGGTCGTCTTTACCTGGACCACCAAGGTTCAGGCCGAGCGCATCATCGTCGTCGACAACGCTGCCGCCAACGATGACATCAAGAAGGGCGCTCTTAAGCTGGCCAAGCCCCAGGGCGTGCGCCTGAACGTCTTCACCGTCGAGCGTGCCCTCGCCAAGATGGACAAGCTCAACACCCTCGGCGAGCGCGTCATGTTCGTCTTTGGCAACACGGCCGAGATGCTGCAGTTCTGCCAGGGTTACAAGCTCGACGCCATCAACCTGGGCGCCACCGCCAACCACGACGGTGCCGATCAGGTCGGCGGCAAGGACAGCTCCGTCTTCTTCGACGCCACCCAGAAGGCCGACGTCAACCAGCTGCTCGACATGGGCATCAAGCTCTACGTCCAGCAGACCCCCACGTATCAGAGCGTCGACATCGACGCCAAGCTGTAATCAACCAGGCTTTTGCCTGACTGAAAGGAGAAGGGTATGAATACGTTCATCAGTGCGGTGCTCGTCGGCCTCGTCGGCGTGTTCTGCATGTGGGACTCCCGCCTGCTCGGCCGTCTTAACTTCGAGCAGCCCCTCGTTGGCGCCACGCTCGTCGGTCTGCTGCTGGGCGATGTGCCCACCGGCCTTGCCGTCGGTGCCGCCGTCGAGCTCGTATCCATGGGCCTGGTGCAGGTCGGCGCCGCCGTTCCGCCCGATATGGTCCTGGGCGGCATCGTGGCCGCTGCCTTCGCGTGCCTGACCGATGCTTCCGCCGAGACCGCCATGACGATCGCCATCCCGGTCGCCGTCCTGGGTCAGCTCCTCGGCATCGTGTTCCGTTCCATCATCGCCGCCCTCACCCATGTGGCAGATAGCGCGATCGATAACGGAAAGTTCAAGACCGCCTACCGCATGCACATCTGCGCCGGCTCCGGTCTGTACGCCGTCATGTACTTCCTGCCGATCTTCCTCGCCGTCTTTGTTGGCACCGACCTGGTTCAGGCCATCGTCAACATGGTTCCCGAGTGGCTGTCCACTGGTCTTAACGTTTCGACCAAGATCATGACCGCCTACGGCTTGGCCCTGCTGCTCACCATGATGATCAAGAAGGGTATGACTCCGTTCCTGTTCATCGGTTTCCTGCTCGCCGCTTACCTCAACCTGTCCGTCATCGCGGTCGCTCTGATCGGTGTGTGCCTGGCTGTCGTCTTCATGGGCTTCAAGTTCAACGGTTCCCATGCAGCCGCCGGTGTCGATTCCGACTACGATCCGCTCGAAGACGACGAAGACTAAGGAGGAACACACTATGGCAACCGCAACCAAGGACGTGTCCCTGAACAAGAAGGTCAGCCAGTTCTTCTGGCGCTCCTGGGCCATCCAGGCCTCTTGGAACTACGAGCGTCAGATGAACATGGGCTTCCTCTACGGCATGGTTCCCACGCTCGATCGCCTCTATCCGGATGAGTCCGACCCCAAGCAGCTCGCTGCTAAGAAAGAGGCTTACCACCGTCACATGGCGTTCTACAACTGCACCCCGCAGACGAGCGCTTTCATCCTGGGCCTCGCCGCCTCCATGGAGGAGGAGTACGCCAAGGATCCCGAGAACTTCGATCCCGATTCGATTAACGCGGTCAAGACCTCCCTCATGGGCCCGCTTTCCGGCATCGGTGACTCCTTCTTCCAGGGCACCATCCGCGTTATCGCCTTTGGCCTGGGCGTTCAGCTGGCTCAGCAGGGCTCCATCATGGGTCCGATCCTGGCCATGCTCATCTCCATCGTGCCCTCCGTGCTGATCACGTGGTTCGCTGCCAAGATCGGCTACCAGGGCGGCCACGAGTACCTGAGCAAGCTCCAGGGTGGCGACCTCATGGAGAAGCTCATGTATGTCTGCGGCATCGTGGGCCTTATGTCCGTGGGCGGCATGATCGCTACACTGATCGGCGCCACCACCCCGCTGCAGTTCGCTGAGGGTACCGTCGTTATCCAGGACATCCTGGACGGCATGATGCCCCAGATGATCTCCCTCGGCCTCACCGGCCTTATGTACTGGCTCATCAAGAAGAACGTCAACACCGGTTGGCTTCTCGTGATCGCCATTGTGGGCGGCATCGCCCTCTCCGCGGCCGGCATCCTGGCCTAGTCGCGACCCAATGCTTCCCCCGGGGGCCTGCCTGGCATCCCATACCCCAGGCAGGCTTCCATCCCTAAATGTGACAAAGGGACAGTTCCTTTGCCACATCCTCAACGGGCCGGCGACTCGGTCCAAACCACGGTAACCCTGCGAGCGCCCGGCAATGTGGCGCCGCAAAAAATCGAAAGGAATGTGTCAGATGTACGAGATCGACCTTAACCTCCCTAAGCAGATCGTCGCTGACGTCCTGTCCAACCACGAGATCCACAGCGTCGCCTTCGTCGGCTGCGGTGCTTCCATGTCCGACCTTTACCCTGCCAAGTACTTCCTGGCCAACAACACGGACAAGCTGAACGTTCAGATCTTCACCGCTAACGAGTTCAACTACGACACGCCTTCCTGGGTCAACGAGCACACCTTCGTGATCACCTGCTCCCTCGGTGGCTCCACGCCCGAGACCGTCGAGGCCAACAAGACCGCCAAGAAGCACAACTGCCCGGTCGTCTCCCTCACCAACAAGGCTGGCTCCGCTCTGACCGTCGACGCCGACCACGTCATCGTTCACGGCTTCCATGCCAACTACGCTGCCAAGTGCGAGAAGCCCGGCTACGCCATCGCTCTTGCTGTCGAGATCCTTCAGCAGACCGAAGGCTATGACCACTACGAGGACATGATCACCGGCCTCACCAACGTCTTCGAGCTCTGCGAGAACGCCGCTCAGTCCGCCAAGGGCCTCGCCAAGCAGTTCGCCCAGGACTTCAAGGACGACGAGATGATCTACTTCATGGCCTCCGGTGCCTCCGAGAAGATGGCTTATTCTCACGCCGCCTTCCTGTTCACCGAGATGCAGTGGATCGACGCCGCCGCCTACAACACCGGCGAGTACTTCCACGGCCCGTTCGAGGTTTCCACCGAGGGTAAGCCCTACGTCTTCTTCATGTCCGACGGTGCCACCCGTCCGATGGACGCTCGCGCCCTCACCTTCCTTAAGCGCATGGGCGCCAAGGTCGCTCTGATCGACTCCAAGGACTACGGCCTGGCCGACGCCGTGCCCGCGAGCGTCGTCACCTACTTCAACCCGCTGCTGCACCTCGCCGTTATGCGCGAGTACGGCAACCAGATCGCCGAGGCCCGTCAGCACCCGCTGACCATGCGTCGCTACATGTGGAAGCTTTCCTACTAATCACAAGTAAGTAGACCTTACGGGTTGATTGAGAGGGGATGGGGTTTGCGCCCCGTCCCCTTTTTGCTTTGGGGGCGTGTCTGTCGCGTCGCAAAACACCAGATAAAACCTACCAAAATAAACCTGTCCCTTTTTGGCAGGTGGGAGGAGATGCGTATGATCAAGGCAGTGCTGTTTGATATGGACGGCGTGCTGGTCGATACCGAGTGGTTCTACAACCGTCGCCGCGTGGCGTTTATGGAGGAAAAGGGGTTCCACTTTGACGAGATCCCCGATCTTTCGGGGTCTAACGAGCCTGCCATCTGGAAGTCGCTGGTGCCCGACGATGTTGAGCTGCGCGAGCGCTTGCGCGTTGAGTACAAGCAGGTCTACAGCCCGGTTCACCCTGTTCCGTATGCCGAGCTGCTCAACGAGCAGACGGAGCCGGTGATGCGCGAGCTGCACGAGCGCGGCGTCAAGTGTGCCATCGCGAGCTCGTCCTATCGCGAGCTCATTGACGAGCTGGTGGAGATTGCCGGTATCACCGACGTGCTGGACTACACCATCAGCGGTCACGAGTGCAGTGCATTTAAGCCCGACCCCGAGATCTACCTGCGTGCCATGGAGGCGCTGGGTGTGGAGCCTACCGAGTGCCTGGTTATCGAGGACTCGCCTTTGGGCATCGAGGCCGGCAAGCGCTCCGGCGCGCGCGTCCTGGCACTGCGTCCGCACGAGGGCGTTAACCTGGACCAAACGGGAGCCGACGCCGTCATCGACAACCTCGCCGACATTCTGACCGCTTTGTAGCGTCAATTCGCCGCAAGAAGTGCGGATTCACACGTCTCTTGCGGTGGATTGGCTCATTTTGGCTTCGATTTAGATCCGTTTGGCTTCGACTCGGACTAAGTGAGTAGACTTTTTGGCACATGCCGAGCGCAAAGCGTATCTGCCTTAGTAAAACCGCAGGTCGGAGAGGTGGCTGTTTTGAGTGCGCTTGGTAGATCGCGAAAAGTCTACTCACTTAGAATTTGGCTCTTTGGTTGGGGAGCTGCTGGCTCGTTTTGGTTGTCGAGAGAGGGTGAATTGAAGCGCCCTCTCGCGCTCCATGCTACAATCGCCGGCATGCCCCACAATTACATCTGCCTTCGAAAGGAGCCTACGTGGCGAACGCCATCGATCAGCTCACGGACCGCGTGCTCGTGCTCGGCCGTCTCACCATCGTCCGCCGCGCCATTACTGCCGTGGCGGTCACCATCTCCGCCGTTCTCCAGACATTTCTGATTCAGGCGTTCATTCGCCCCGCCGACCTGCTTCCGAGCGGCCTCACCGGCGTCGCGGTCCTGCTCGATCGCGTCACCTCGCTCGGCGGCGTTCATATCGACATCTCGCTCGGCATGCTCGCGCTCAACATCCCCGTGGCGCTCCTTTGCTGGAGCGGCATCAGCAAGCGCTTCGTCATCTTCTCGATGATGCAGGTCATGCTCTCGTCGCTGTTCCTCAACATCTTTCACTTCGCCCCGTTTTTGGGCGACAAGATCATGCTCATCATCTTTGGCGGCGTGGTCTCGGGCCTGGGCGCCGCCATCGCGCTTAAGTCCGGCGCATCCACCGGCGGCACCGACTTTATCGCGCTGTGGGTTTCCAACCATACAGGCAAGACCATCTGGGGCGTCATCTTTGGCTTTAACTGCGCTATCCTGGCGATCTTTGGCTTTATGTTTGGCTGGGACAATGCGGCGTATTCCATCGTGTTCCAGTTTATTTCGACCAAGACCATCGACAGTTTCTACCGACGCTACGACCGTGTGACGCTGCAGATCACGACACGCAAGGCAGACGAGGTCATGACAGCCTATGTTGACCATTTTCAGCATGGCATTAGCTGCGCCGAGGTCATTGGCGGATACAGCCGCGAAAAGATGTATCTGCTGCACGCCGTTGTCTCGACCTACGAGAGCCAGGACATTATCAAGCTGGTGTGCGATATTGATCCCGGCGCCGTGATCAATGTGTTCCACACGCTCAACTTCGTGGGCGGCTGGTGGGGCGGTCATGTCGACGAGCCCATGCCCACGGCCGTACCCGATCCCGACAAGCCCGCGCGCATGGCCAGCAGGCAGGCGCGCCTCAGCGAGCAGGACAGTCTGCAGCAGGACGACGGCAAGTAAGGATTTGCTGTATGTGGTGTATCGTTTTATCAAACTGAGATAACATATAAAAAGACGTTATATACGTATTAGTTATTTCGCTATTTTGATAAGAGTGATCAGATATGCCCGCACCCAAAAACGCACCACTTTACCAGCAGATTTACGACGAAATCAAGGATGCGATCGAGAAAGGTGTTTATGCACCCAAGGAGCGTATCCCGTCCGAGCTTGAGCTTGCCGAGCAGTACGAGGTAAGCCGCATTACGGTGCGTCGCGCCGTTGAGGAGCTGTGCTCCGATGGCTACCTGGTTAAGCAGCAGGGCCGCGGCACCTTTGTCTCCACGCCGCACATCAACCGCCAGTTCCACGCCTCGACGCTGCAGACGTTTACCGCGCTGTGTGCCGACAATGACATGAAGGCGGGTGCACACGTGGTCGATCGCCAGATTGTGCCGGCACGTCAAAACGAGATGGAGTTCTTTGGCCTGCAGAAGGACGCGCTGCTACTGCACATTAAGCGCGTGCGTACGGCCGACGGCGAGCCCATCTTTGAGGAAAACATCTTTGTGCCGTTTGATACATACCGTGAGCTGTTGACGGCCGATCTTGAGGACAAGTCGATTTTTGCCGAGGTCGAGCGTGTTGGCGGAACGCCGATTGTTTCGGTTGGCTACCGCACGGTCGAGGCCGTTCGCGCCAATGCCGAGCAGGCAGCAGAGCTGGGCATCGCCCCGCACGATCCGCTGCTCAATCTACGCGCCGGCTTTACCGGCCCCAATGGCGAGCCGGTCCTGATGGGTAAGCAGTACTACGTGGGATCGCGCTACGTTATGGTCATGTAGGGTTGGTTCCGCCGTTCTGACGAACGGCGGACCGGTCGACGCTGCGCCTTTGGTTACGCGGTTTTACCAAACCGCGTAACGGCTTGACGCTGCAAACCCGTCAGAGCGGCAATCTGCCTTTCAACTTCGGCGGCATGACCAGAAGGTCAATGCCGCCTAGTTTCAAGGCACCTTGCTCGCTCTGGCGGGCTTTCGCTCATATGACCCAATCCGCTGTCAAGGGCCACAATGGCCCCGCCGACCGCTTGCAATCGGTCGGCGGGGCCTGCCGTTAAACCCGTCCCGGTCCGCCCCCGGCATGTCGTCGACGCCTTCGGCTCAGTCTCATATCCGCGGATACCGCTCCGGCGGCCCGCAATCCTCTCCTTCGGCGGGGTTCCCCTAGTCTGTCTTCGCGCATGCGGCGGCCGCCGCGCGCACAGCGAGAACGGGGGTGTCCCCGAAGGCTGCCCGGCTCGCCGGGACGGGGGCTTATGTCTATTCCGCGCCCTCCCGGCACATCGTGCCGAGGGCCCACAGCCACCTCACGAGCTCGGCCGCGGTGGCCGCGTTCGCCTTCGCCTGCGGCATCCCGCGGGCGATCATCTCCTCGCGGCGGCGCAGGAGCCTCTCGGACCCCTTCCTCCCGTGCATCCTTATCTCGAGGGGCACGCCGGAGCCCTTGGGCATCAGCTTCGGCTGGTGGCCGGCCTGGGCATAGCACCAGGACCCCTCGACAGCCAGCTTCCTGACGAGCGCGTTGCCGGCCCCGCTGATTCCGCCGAGGCGCACGGAGTCCGCGCTCGACCTCTGCTTCGGGGCGAGGCCGAAGTAGGCCGTCACCTGCCTGCCGGAGCGGAACCTCGAGAAGTCGCCGACCTCGGACGCGAAGGCGGCGGCGAGCGCGAACCCGCACCCCTTGATCGACTGGAGCGCCTCGACCTCGGCCGAGAGGGGGCCCGCCGCGACGGCGGCCCTGTATTCGGCGAGGAGGGCCTCCCTCGTCTCGTCGGCCGCCTCGACCTCGTTCCTCAGCGCCGCAAGCGCCCGGATGCCTCCGTCGTCGGCGGGGTGTATGCCGTCGAGCCACCTGAGGAAGCCGTACGTCCAGTACTTCCGGGGGTTGCCGGCCGGCGTCGTGCCGCCGTAGACATAGCCGCGGCGGGCTAGGAACGCCAGGAGCCGCTGCTTCGCCGCCGCGAGCCTCGCGGTCGCCGCGTCGTGGGCGGCGGCGAGGTCCCTGAGCCCCTCGATCTCGGGGGACGGCACCCATACCGGGGTGACGTCGTGCGACAGTATCGCCTTGGCCATCCTGGCCGCGTCGTTGCGGTCGTTCTTGGACGAGAGGTCGGCAGCCGACCTCGGGACCTTGGAGACGGCCGCGACGACGCAGTCGACGCCGAGCCCGGAGAGCTCCCTTTGCGGGGCGAAGCCGAGGTAGCCGCTCTCGTAGGCGGCGAGCGACGGGCCGGGGAAGCCCGACATCCACTCCGCGACCTCGCCCCAGGGGTTGCCGCGGAACCTCCTCGTCACGGCCTCGCCCGTCTCCGCGTCGAGCGCGCAGACGGTGGTGGACCTGAGGTGTACGTCCATTCCGAAGGCGGTAGAATATCTAGGCACGGGAGCCTCCCAACCTCGTTGCGGCGCGGCTGCGCCTCTGGCACTTCAACAACATTGTCGCAGCCCCGACCCGCGGTCACGAGCGGGGGCTCCTGTCGTTTCCGTGCCCCTGGATTGGGTCATAGTGTCTGTTGGCGACTGACATCGAATGAACCGTTGTTGGCATTCGACACTTGGGCAGCTAAAAAGCCCGTCCCAAATTAGCCACCCCACTCGCAACTTATCTTGCCGATGGGGTTGTCGTCATTTCGTTCGTCTGGGTCGCTTCGGCTTCGCTGCCTTGTTCATCCTCGCCCTTTTGGGCATCGGCGATCGTTGCGGCAGCGGCAACAACGCCGCGCTGAGGCGCCACGCCCGTCTGGGCCTGAGCGCCCTCGACAAGCTCCGTGCCGGCATGCGCGAGCTCAGCAGACCCGAACATCGCACTCAGGTCGGCCCCGCCGCCGGCGTAACCAAGCGCCGCGAGCGCGATGGCGACTATCGCGGCAACGACCACGATCGGCACATAGCGATGCCAGCCTGCGGGATTGAGGCCGCTACGGCGAGCAGCGCCACGGCTAATGAAGCCGAGCGTTCCATCGTGCTTGAGCTTTGACCCCACCACACGCTTACGGCCCCACAGCGACGATTCGGCCTGCATGGCCAAGCGAGCGCTTGCCGAAGGATAGCCATATCTAGTGCGTTTGAACGAGCCGTCGAAGCCTGAGGCGCTTTTGCCCCACGTCCGCGAAGTCGTGCGACGGTTGACCGGCGCCGTGGGCTTTCGAGCCCGATTTGGTTTTGAAGTCTCCGTCATACGCCCCCGCACGCCATAACGCAATCGAAACATTACCGCTTTGGACTGTAGCACACGCGCTGCATGCGGTCACGAGCGCCTCGCTCAGCGGTCATCGTCCTTCAGCAAGCGCCACAGGGTCGTGCGGCTTATTCCTAGCACCTCGGCAGCGCGGGTCCGGTTGCCCTGAAGGTAGCCTACGACCAGCCGCGCGATGTCGCGTTCGGTATCGGCCAGTGGACGCAGGATATACAGGTCGCTGTCGAGCGTCGGAGTGCCAAAGGTTGCGGTTTTGATGACGTCTTCCTGGGCGAGCACCTCCTCCGCCACCGTGCGCTCCGCCACGCCCGGCCCTACTAATATATAGAGTCGTTCCGAGACCTCGCGAAGCTGCAGATAGTTGCGTGGCCAGCGATAGCCGTTGAGTGTCGAGGCAGCCTCCTCAGACATACTCGGAGCGGCAGTTCCAAAGACATCTGACAGATACGACAAATACTGCGCAACCTTTTTCGATGCGCCACCCTGCTCGGCAATCGCAGGCGCCACACTCACTGCGCACGCCAAGCGCTCGGTTACAAAAGCGGCCTGATCGCTTTCGCCACCACCCGGCATATCGTTTGCCGTCAGAACCACATGGCAACGCGCGGCCAGCGCCGTGTCGGTCATCGTAGAGACAAGCTCGCGCAGACGCTGCGGCGAAAGTGCATGCCAGCCGCCAATACAAAGGGTCAGCCTTGCCTGGAACAGCGGCGATTCCGAGCTTTTGAGCAGATGGCGCCAGCCGCGATCTGTGAGCTCGTCAAGCGCCACGGACACAAAGGGTTCGTCAGCATAAGGCCCATCCAGATAGAGGCGTTTTGCAATCTCTGCCTGGCCAGCACCCAGCTCGCCCTCCAACATGAGGGGCACGCCGCGAGCATAGCTTTCGCAGACGGGGCCAGAGACCGCAGCGGCACCCTCGACAATGCCGTACGCGCTTGCCTCGTAGCGCGCCTCGACCTCATCTGCGTTAAGCCACTCAATGCCCGCGTGTGCCGCCACACCGCGCACCTCGCGGATCACGACCACCCAAAGCGCGCCGTATTCCTTGGCGACCGGACGCACCGTGAGGCTCAAGCGCCCTCCCGCATGCCCCATCACCAGGCGCGTGCCGTTGCCCACGCGCCCCAGGCGCTCGGCGACAAATGCCGCGACATCTTGCTCGAGCGCGACATCATCCATGGTCGAAATCGCTACGTGTCCGTGCCCATCGATTGCCAACGCCGAGGCCCCGGCAGCGGCCAAGGCCTCGATCAAGATTTGTAGCTTGGCGTCACTGTTCATATTGCGTCCCGTCCTCGACGCCACGCCGCCACCGACGGCCGCGCGGGCGAGTGTTTCAAAATTGAACGATATTGCCCACCAAACACTATAGGGCAGAAGCCGCCGTCCTGCGAATATATGAGTTGCCCCGCATCGCCATCCTGGCGGGGCGATAAGAGCTCTTCGGGACCTATAAACCTGCGGACAAGCCATACCCGCAAGAGCTCCTATCGCTCCACCGCGAGGATGCGCTCACCAACATGCAGCACGCAAATAAGCTACTTCTCTACCAGATTCCCAGCACGTGCTGCATTCCCAAACTCATGCACGCAATGCCAATCCAGCAGCAAAAGCCCAATGCGATGGGCTTGCCGCCCTTTTTGACCAGCTCGACGATATCGGTATTAAAGCCAATAGCCGCCATAGCCATCACGATAAAGAACTTCGACAGCTCCTTGATGGGTGCCGTAACGGATGCAGGAAGCTGAAGCACTGTGGTGATTACACTCGCCAGCACAAAGAACAGCACGAACATGGGAAACGCGCGTTTAAGCGAGAACGTGCTTTTGGCGTCGCCGCCGGCCTTGCGCGCCAGATGCATCTGCCAGCATGCGAGAGCCAACGTAATGGGAATAATGGCCAGCGTCCTGGTGAGCTTGACCACTGTGGCGCTTTCGAGCACATTGGCGCCGGGATGCATACTGTCCCAGGCACTCGCCGCAGCCGTTACGGACGAGGTGTCGTTGATGGCGGTACCGGCAAACAGGCCAAAGCCCTCGTTGGTCAGCCCGAGCATACCGCCGAGCGTTGGAAACACGAGCGCCGCGATAACGTTAAACAGGAAGATGACCGAAATAGCCTGGGCAATCTCGCGATCGTCGGCATCGATGACGGGCGCGGTAGCGGCGATGGCAGAACCGCCGCAAATCGACGAACCCACACCCACAAGCGTCGCGATCTTACCCGGCACGTTCATAACGCGGCAGAGCACAAAGGCGATGACAAGCGAGGTCGAGATCGTCGCCACGATAATCGGCAACGACTGGGCGCCCTTGGACAGAATCTGGGAGAGGTTCATGCCAAAGCCAAGCAGGATAACCGCGTACTGCAAGACTTTTTTAGACGTATAGGTGACACCGGCGGCGAGCTGTTCGCGATGATTCTTGGGAAAGACGAGCGCCAGAACCATGCCGAAGAGGATGGCGAATACCGGCCCGCCGACCACCTCAATCTGTTTGCCGAGCAGCGTTGCGGGGATAGCGATGATCAGGCAGAACAAGACGCCCTTCCAGCGCTCGCGTACGATATTCGCCAGTTGCATATGGGATTCCTTCTTTCTCTTTCACGTTTGCGACGGCTTATGATACGGCAACATTGGGCATAGCCTTGCGCAAATACAGACTAAGATGCCGCAATAGTTCTTGGGCAACAGCCGAATTACCCTCCGCGGAGAGCTGATTCGCGGCATAATTAACAACTGACATATGAGTTTGATAGAACAGTTGCGAGGCGCTATGGAAGAATCGATGCACGTCGGCGAGCAGGAAACGAGCCTACAGGACCAGTCCTACCACACCATTCGACGCAAGATCGTCTATCTGGACTACAAGCCGGGCGAAAAGCTGGGCGTCAAGCAGCTTTGCGACGACCTGGACATGGGTCGCACGCCCGTGCGCGAGGCTTTGGTTCGCTTGGCGCAGGAAGGGCTGGTGCGCACCGTGCCCCAGAGCGGCACCTACGTCTCACCCATCAACCTCACCCTTGCCGAGAGTGCCTGCTACATCCGCGAACATCTGGAAAAGCAGGTGATTGTGGAGTGCTGTGCGCGAGCCACGTCGGCCGGCATCGAGCAGCTCGACCGCGCCATCGCGCTGCAGGAAAAGGCCATGGCCGAAGAGGATCGCATCGGCTTCTTTTTGAGCGACAACCTCATGCATCACATGATTTTTAGCATCGCATGTCGCAGCACCGTTTGGTCGTGGCTCGAAGAGACCAATGCCGACCTGGAGCGCTTCCGCTGGCTGCGCGCCGCCACGCAGGTTCTCGACAATCGGGACATCGTGAACGAGCACAAGCAGATTCGCCGCGCTATCGCCGGTCGCGACCCCATCGAAGCGAGCTTTTTGGTCAGCAAGCACCTACACATGATGTTCCGCAACCAAACCGAGGTTCTGGACCAGTTCCCCGAGTACTTCGAGACCAGCAAGCTCCGCTAACCTGCCAAAAAGGGACAGGTTTATTTTGGCAGGTTTTATCTGGGCAAATGCAACAAGGCCCGGCTCCGCTGCAACGGAGCCGGGCCCTTCTTGTTAGCGCGTTTCGACAACGGAGCACCTGATGTCAGTCACCAACAGCGAGCGAGCCGCATTTGCGCCAAGGTGACGTGAAATGAGAGGGCGCTGACCTTCTGGTCGCGCCCTCGAAATTGAACGTCAGATTGGCGTGAATGCGGCCCGCGCAGCGTCAGCGGGGCCGCCGTTCGTTAGAACGGCGGAACTAATTACCTGACGTACACGACGTTGTCGCGGCGGGGTTTGGCCTGGGGAAGCACGTCTTCGGCATAGCCCAGAATACAGTTGCCCACACCACGCAGGCTTCCGTCGGCGGGCAGACCCCACTTGGCCAGCAGTTCCAATCCCTCGGGTGAGTCAAAGACCTCGTGCGCGCGGTGGATCCAACACGAATCGACGCCCAGCGCATAGGCTGCGTTGAGCAGGTTGCCCATGGCGAGTGAGCCGTCTTCCAGGTGCGTGGGCACGCTGCGGTCGACGAGTACCACCACAACGGTCTTGGCGCCGTAGAAGGGATCTCCCTCGCTACCCATAGCCTGGGCGTTGAGCTGCGAGAGGCGCTCGACGGTTGCGGGGTCGGTGACGGCGACGAACGTGACCGGCTGGCGTCCCATGCCGCTCGGCGCATACTGGCCGGCTTCGATAATGCGTGCGAGCTTCTCGGCCTCGACAGGGCGATCGCTGTATTTGCGGCAGCTGCGGCGGTGGATGAGTGCCTCGATGGTCTCCATGTGTCCTCCTGACGTTGGTTTCGATGCCTCGTTCTTACCCGCCGAACCAAAACCGTAATCGCGCCGTCGGCCCCAAACAATGCAAGCGACCGAGTGGAAAAGCTGGTTTGCATAAAACTTCAGCCAGAATGTGACAGACCGGTGGGATGATTAAACGTTTTATCCCGTCTACCCTGCGGTTTTTACCATTTGCCTAAATGATGCGCGCATAAGCTCTGATAAAGGTTTTACTAAAGGAGTACCAACGTTTATCAACGCGCCATGGTGGCGCCGGGCCAGGAGGTAACACCATGTTCCAGGCTGGAGATGTCGTCGAGACCGACTTCGAAGGATTTCTGAAGCTGTTGCGTTCCAAGACGCGCGCTTTCGTGTCGATCAACGATCACGAGTACTACATTACGCACACCGATGGCTATTGGCGTGTTCAGGATTGCGAGGCCCTCAACGATAAGGGGCACTTTACTGACTGCTCCGAGCTGGTCAACACGGTCTGCGAGGTCGTCGAGCTGCCTTGGATCTGCGGCAAGAGCCTGCACGACAGCTTCTCGGGCGCCACGGTCTACGAGGCCGTCGCTGCTTAACAGCCAACAATCGTTATTCTCTCGCAACCGTCGGCGCCGCCCCGCGCCGGCGGTCTTTTTTGTCGATATGTTATATAGGTCGCACGTCTTGCACGGCCGCCCTTGACGATAGTCAAAACTCGGACTAACCTGAAACTACAATTAGGGTTGATTTTCAATCTCAACGCAACAGCCTGAACGGGCCCCGCGTTTCCGCAGCTAGCGCAACGCGGGAATAGCTCCCGGCACCTGGCCGTCGCACCGTTTCCGCAGGTGGAGAGGCTATGGAGGCCGGTGCCCCCATGCCGCCGCCGCATGCTCCGCCAGCCCGCCGCGCAGC
>UQYE01000025.1:0-28323 GCA_900545145.1 uncultured Collinsella sp.
GAGTTCCGCACGAGCCGGAGAGCACTTAATGTGCTCTCCGTGCGAGCAGGACTGTAGAGCAGGAAACCTTGTATACGCCCGCTCGCTCCCGAGGGGCATCTCTCATGCAAAAACTTTTGTTGGGTAAAGTCCGAGGTCAGTGGCGTTTTATACCGAGAATTTCAAAAAAAGTTGAAAATCCATTACAAATTTGCGTTGACTTTAGGTAACTAAAGTTTCATACTCCTTTTCAACCACTGGGGGATGTGAACACGCACGGATCGTTCACATCATGATTGAAGAGGATTTCTTAGACATGTTCACGCATCAGCTAAACATTATCAGCGTAGTAATTATCTGATGCGGGTTAGCACATACAGCTAGCCCGTACGATAACGGGCGGCTGATGAAGATGAGGGCCGTCGAGCGCAACCGACGGCCCTCATTTTTTATGTCTGAGAAGTTCTTTTTAGAGGAGGAAATGTAATGAACGGAGTTTTGCTCATGGTTGTGGCCGCGGCGGTGCTCGCCTGCGGCTATCTGGGCTATGGCCGATGGCTGGCCAACAAGTGGGGCGTTGACAAAGAGGCCCTCACGCCGGCCAAGCGCATGAAGGACGGCAAGAGCTTCTCGCCCGTCTCCGCCTTCACCGCGTTCTCGCACCAGTTCAGCTCGATCTGCGGTGCTGGCCCTGTCACGGGTACGATCGTCGCCATGGCCTTTGGCTGGCTGCCCGTCGTGCTCTGGGTCCTCGTCGGCGGCATCTTCTTTGGCGCCGTCCACGACTTTGGCGCCCTGTACGCCTCGATGAAGAACAACGGCAAGTCGCTCGCTCAGCTCATCGAGAAGTACATCGGCAAGACCGGCCGTCGCCTGTTCCTGCTGTTCTGCTGGCTGTTCTGCATCATCGTCATCGCCGCCTTCACCGACATGGTCTGCAAGACGTTCATGTTCACCTCGGTCGTTGACGCTTCTGGCGCTGCCACCGGTGCTATCGACTTCACCAAGTCCTATGCCGCCGGCTGCGCTGGTACCATCTCCATCCTGTTCACCTTCGTCGCTATCGCCTTTGGTTGGGCCCAGAAGAAGTTCAACCTCACCGGCGCTGCCGAGTTCGTCACCGGCGTGGTGCTCATGGTTCTCATGTTTGCCGTCGGCATGCAGTTCCCGGTCTACCTGGACAAGTTCCAGTGGTTCGCCGTTGTCATGGTCTACCTGGTCTTTGCTGGCGCCATGCCCATCCAGATGCTCAAGACCCCTCGCGACTACCTCACTTCCATCATGATGATCGTCATGATCGCCTGCGCTGTCCTCGGTATCGTCGTCCTGGGTGTTAACGGCCAGGCCACCATCACCGCTCCGGCCTTTACCGGCTTCTCCAGCGCTTCTGGCATGATGTTCCCGGTCCTGTTTGTTTCCGTTGCCTGCGGTGCCCTCTCCGGCTTCCACAGCCTCGTTTCTTCTGGTACCTCCTCCAAGCAGGTCGAGAAGGAGCAGGACGCCGTCAAGGTCGGTTATGGCGCCATGATCGTCGAGTCCTTCGTCGGCATCCTTGCCATCATCGTCGCCGGCATCATGTTCTCCGATATGAACACCGCCGGTACTGGCGCCCTCAACGCCGGTGTCGCTTCCACCCCGTTCCAGATCTTCGCCGCTGGCATCTCCCGCGGTATGCAGGCCTTCGGTGTTGACGGTACGCTCGCTACCGTCTTCATGACCATGAACGTTTCCGCTCTGGCCCTGACCTCGCTCGACGCCGTCGCCCGCATCGCCCGCACCTCGTTCTCCGAGTTCTTTGCCCAGACCAACGACGCCCTGGCCATCGAGTCCAAGGCCGGCTACATGAAGGTTCTCGGCAACCCCTGGTTCGCCACGGTCGTCACCCTGCTTCCCGGTCTCGCCCTTGCTTTTGGTGGCTATGCCAACATCTGGCCGCTCTTTGGTGCTTCCAACCAGCTGCTCGGCGGTATGACCATGATCACCCTCGCCGTGTTCTGCAAGTGCACCGGCCGCAAGGGCTGGATGCTCTACGTGCCCGTCGCCTTCCTGCTCTGCTGCACCTTCACCTCGCTGGTCCAGAGCGCCATGGGCTGCATGACCGCCGTCCAGGCCTACGGTTTCTTCGGCACCATCCCGGCTACCGCCACCACGGCCGCCGTTTCCGTCGCCGCTACCAAGGGCCTGCAGCTCGTTTTCGCCGTCCTGCTGATGGTCCTGGGCCTCATCGTCGCCGTCAACTGCCTCAAGGAGTTCTTCGGCAAGGAGGCCGGCTCCATGCCTGATGAGGAGCCCGAGTGGTCCGAGATGGGCAAGGCCGAGTACGGTCACGCCACTGCCGCTGAAGCTCCTGCCGACGCCGAGGCCGCCAAGGCCTAGTCGGTCGGACGGGTTGAATCTCCCATCTATTTGACTCGGAAAGACCGGGTCCGCAATTAAGCGGACCCGGTCTTTTTTCTTGTGAGAACAGGTGGTGCAAGGGCGTTCTCGCAGATGTTTTGCGTGGATAGGCTCGTGCGTTGTACCATAAGAACGTATATGTGTGCATATGAAAGGGGCCCCGTGGCCAAGACGGTATATTCCGATAATCAAAACAATGTCGATGCTCTGGCTGAGCGTCTGAGCAGCCAGACGTCGCTTTCTGCCGAGCGCGCCAAGCTGGTTGCCTACGACCTGCTCTGCCGCAAGGCGCTCAAGATTAAGTCGAGCGCGCTGGCGCAGATTTTCCGCTCCGTCGATAAGGAATGCGACACCAAGGCGATGCGCGATGAGCTTATCGCGGCAAATATCGTGACCAAGATCGAGGGCAGCGGCATTAACGGGCGCCCGGCGTTCTATACCATCAATGTCGAGATCCGCGATGCCCAGGAGCAGCCTGCTGAGTCCGTCGAAGATTTTGTCGTCGAGGATTCCGCTGACGTGCCTGCTGTGGAAGAAGCTGCTCCGCGTGAGCATGTTGATACCGATGAGTTGCTCGATGAGAACGTCGTGCGTGCCTTTACGGCCAAGGCAGGACGCGGCGGTTTTGGCGGGGGTGGCAAGCGCGATGCGCAGCGTCGCGCCCAGCAGGAGCGCTTCCGTCGCGCCGTTGCTCAAAAGGGTGAGACGGATGCCGAGGCTGTTGAGAACGAGGTTGCTGCCGAGTCGCAGAAGCCCGCGAAGGAGCAAAAGCCCGTGGAGGCCCAAGAGCCCAAGCGTCGTCGCGGTGCTCACTTTAAGGCCGCGCAGCAGGATGTCGCGCGTGAGGTTGAAGAGCCTTCCGAGGTTGCAGACGATGTTGAGGAGTCTGCCAAGAGGGCTCCGGGTTCGTGTCGTCCCGGTCGCGGTTTTGCGGGACGCGCGTATCCCGTAAAGCGTCAGGAGAAGGGCGAGCCGGCTTCGACCGCTCAGGACAAGAAGGCCGAACAAACCGAGAAAACCGTTGAGCCGGCGGCTCGCGAACAGCAACCTTCCGAGTCGCAGCCTGCGGCTGACACTGAGGTCAAAGCTCAACAGACCGCTGATAAGCAGGCGGGGGAGAGCGCCTCAGGCAAGCCCCGCCGTCGTCGTCACCGCGGCGGTCGTGGCTCAAATGCCGAGGCCGCGGCCGAGAAGACAGCGACACAAAACGGAGATGAGAAGGCCGAGACTCCGGTGGATCAGGTCAAGCGCCAGCCGGCGAAGGAGGTCAAGTCCTATCGTCCGCAAAAGCGCTCGTCTGCGCCCAAGCAGGAACGTAATACCCGGGCAGATTCCAAGCGTAAGCCTCATGCACAGGCTGAGCCTGCCGCGGCTGATAGTGCTACCCAGCAGCCCGAGTCGGCCGTCCACGGCGAGGTATCGGCGTTTGCCCTTGCCCGCGTTTTGGGTAGGCAGCTGCTCAAAGTTGTCCCTACGCCTACGGCGCTCTCTAAGATCAAGGAGCAGCAGACTCAAATTGTTAAGGTCGAGGGCAAGGACGGCAAAAAGGCGCCGCAGCGCACTCAGCACAACGAGATGTCCAACCGCAAGATTGCCGAGGAAATCGCAATCATCCAGGCTTGGATCGAGCAAAACCGAGGTGCCGATACGCCGGTTGCCTCGCGCCGCCAGCGTGCCTACCAGATTTTTAACGACGAGAAGGCTTTTGACGGCAAGCACGGTGAGCGCCTGATAAGGCGCATGACCGAAAAGGGCATCAGCATGCAGGCGATCAAGGTCGCCCCCAACCGCCCCGTGCACTTTACGGGTTTCTTTACGCTGGGCGCCGATAAGCCGTTCATTATGGTCGAGAACCTGGACACCTACGACGAGATCGTCAGGCTGCTGCGTGGCCGCAAGCACGCCAAGCTCTTTGGCATCAAGGTGGGCGGCGTGATTTTTGGCGGCGGATGCAAGGCGAGCGTCTCGCATGCCCTGGACGATTATCTGGCCGAGATCGGCTATCGCTTTAACTACGTCTACTACGTGGGCGATATCGACCGCGAGGGCGCGCGCATCGTCGAGCAGGCTCGCAATGCCAATGTGGTTGAGATTCGCCTGCATGCCGGCATGTACCGCGCCATGCTCGCCGAGCATAAGCGTCGCGTGAAGGCCGGCGGCGAGTGCGAGCCCGCGGCTGCCAACCAGGGCGTGCCGCAGAACTTGGCGGCGACGATCAAGGATCTGCCCATGGTCACGCGCGTGCAGTTCCGCAATGTGCTGCGCGAGGGCGGGCGCATTCCGCAGGAGATTCTGATGACCGCCGACTATCGGGATGGCGACTCGGGAAGCTTCGACCGCATGCTTAACAACTAAATTCCGCCGGCCCCGGGAGAGCGGGGACACCGGCTTAGGTTTCCTGCTCTACAGTCCTGCTCACGACGGAGGCCACATTAAGTGGCCTCCTGTTCGTGCGGAACTCGCGATAAACCTAAGCCGGTGTCCCCGCTCTCCCGGGGGCTGTCGTGGCTTGGCCGTTGCACGCGGCTCGCTTTTCGGAACGGGGCTGACGGACACGTTCCGAAATCTACCACCGTCGCTGTGCAGGGTGTCTATAAAGAGCCGTGGCCAAAAAACATCAAATATGAGTACTGATACTCTTTTAGTAGCAGTAATTTTGATCACATTTAAGGTGATTTGACGTGTCGATCGAGCAGATAAGCTGCCGTATCTCCTCAAGTGTTCATTAAAGGAAGACCTTGATGCGAATAAATCTCATTAAGATCTTCTTTTATTAACGAAAATAATGTAGCTACAACGGTAACAGTACTCATATTTGCCGTTTTTTGGCCACAGTCCTTCGGAGGGTCCTCGAAAATAGTCCCGAGCCGGCACTTGGGGACGTTCCTATAATGCCGGCACTCAGGAGCGTCCCCAAGTGCCGGCACCGCGTCTGCCTGCGGCGGCCGCGCCCCGCTGCGTCGCTCCGCGTCCTTGCGGGTTCGGATTCCTCCGCTTGGCGGCGTTGGCTCGATTTGCTTGACGTGAGGGGCTCTTGGCTGGTGTGGGACGGAGGGATTCCGCGTCCGCCTGGTCGGCGGCCGCGCCCCGCTGCGTCGCTTCGCTCCTTGCGTGCTGCGCTGGAAAACGCTTCGCGTTTCCTCAGCTCCGCACCCTTGCGGGTTCGAATTCCTCCGCTTGCCCACAAGAAAGCACCCTGGGCCGTTATGGGCTTAGGGCGCTCAGTTTTAATGGCTGGGACGGAGGGATTCGAACCCCCAACAGCCGGCACCAAAAACCGGAGTTCTACCGTTGAACTACGTCCCAATGTGTGGTGTTGCCCAAAAGCAACTCGTCTAGTTTACCTAATCTGCGAGGGCATCGCAAACGCCGTCGAGTAGGCGTACGGCGAGCGTCTGCGCGTCGCTGGCCGTGAAGGTGCCGTTGTAGCGCGTCATGCCCGTGAGCTCAATGCGAATGCGAGCCGGCTTCTGCTGCGCGGCGACATTGGCGGTGCGGATGCGCTGGGCCAGGTTGTGGCACTCGGCGAGGGCAATCGTGGCGCGTGGCGCGGCGTCGGCGGGCAGCTCGTCGCTTGCGATCTCGAGCACCAGGTCAACGTCGGTTGGGACCTCGGAGTCGCAGAGCATCATGCCGCTGTTGTCGGTCGTTGCCGTGGCGATGTTCCACATGCGCGAAGCAACGCTGCGTGCGATGGGGTCCTCACCGATAACGGCGATCTGGAAGCGCTCGAGCACGTTGGCGGCGCGAGCAAAACCGATGCGGGACTCGGCTTCGGTGACCGAGGGCTTGCCCTCCCACACATGGTGCAGGCGGTTGATGTAGGCGTAGGTGTCCTGGAAGGCCATGCCGTCGGCAAACAGGCCGACATTTTCCTGGAACTGCTGCAGGGCGGCCTCGGTATGCGGACCAAAGTAGCCGTCGTCTTCGCCACAGGCAAAGCCCAAAACGTTGAGAGCGCGCTGCAGGGCCTTGACGTCGGCGCCGTGAAAATTGGGCATGCGAAGGTAGAGCGTGCGGTCGCCCAACTTGTATGAAGCGTCTACAAGGGCGCTCCAGCAGGGGATATCGACAGCATAACCGGCCGCAAGGCCGCTATCGAGCCTAAACGTGCCAACAGCCTGCTCGGTGGTGGTGCCAAAGCGCTTGTCGACAACCTCGGCGTCATCGATTGTATAGCCGAGCTGCAGAAGGCGGGACTGAACATCCTCGACGGCTGCTCCCCGCATGCCCGTGGTAATAGGTTCCATGAACGAACCCCTTTCGGCGTACGATTCGTACTATTTTGAGCGCGTGTCGGATAGACAACGCGAGACAATGCATAAACATACACTCAACAGTGTAGCAACTTGTACCCAAACGCGCTGCCCACAGGTTTTGTGACCCCCGCTAGTTGAGACGCTCCACAAAGAAATCTGCCATGGAGAGGAACAGCTCGCGTGCGTGCGGGTCAAGTTCAACGTCCTCGATGGCAGCCTTGGCTTTTGCGGTCAGGTCCAGCGCGTAGGCGTGAGCATATTCTATGGAGCCGGTCTGCTGGAAGATCTCCACGGCACGCGCGAGCTGCGCGGGGTCCTCGGTGCCCGAGGAAAGAATGGCCTCGACCTCGTCGTGATAGCGCTCATCCGACAGGGCATGCACAGCGACGAGCGTGCGCTTGCCCTCGGTGATGTCGGTGCGGAAGTCCTTGTTAGCGGCTTCTTTGGTGCCGACCAAGTTGAGCAGGTCGTCCTGAATTTGAAAGGCAAGGCCAGTGTGCAGGCCAAAGGCGCGTAGCGCCTCGACCTGCTCTTTGCTGCCGCCACCGATAATGGCTCCGGCGGCAAGTGGCGTGGCTCCGCTGTAATACGCGGTCTTGTGCGTGGCCATGTCCAGGTAGTCATCAACCGAGATATCAAAGCGCTTGTCACGGACCCAGCCCAGGTCGAGCGCTTGGCCCTCGATGGTACGGACGATCATCTCGGTAAGCTCGTGGAGCACGCGAAGCTTCACGTCTGCGTTGAGCGTGGGGTCGTCGAGAACCGTCTTGGTGACCATGGTGAGCGCCAGGTCACCGCAGTTGATGGCAAGACCGGTACCCTCGGTAAGGTGCATGCAGGGCTTGCCGCGACGAATCTGTCCGTTGTCGGCGATGTCGTCGTGGATGAGTGCGCCCGACTGAAAGTGCTCGATGGCCGCCGCGGCGCTGCGGGCGCTCTCAAAGCTACCGCCCACTGCGGTTGCGGCGAGCATGCAGATGAGCGGGCGGTGGCGCTTGCCAGCGTTTGCCGTAAATGCCGAGAGCGGGGTATACAGGTAGCGCTCGATATCGGCGGAAGTCGCCTGTCCGTCAAAGAACGTGGCCAGATAGTCGTTAATCTGGTCAAAGTGCTGGGCTAAAAAGCTGGTAAACGGACTGGACACGGGTTCTCGCATTCTTTGATAGGTTGCATCGTTGCATTATGCAGACAACATATTGCCACATTAGGGCGTCGAGCGCGGCGGTTGAAGACGATTGGTCCATGCGGCCGCAAGTGCGGTAGGGGCTTGGCTAGATAAGCCCAAAGTGTTCGAGCGCGGTGACGACGCCGTCGTGGTCGATGCTGTCGGTGACATAGTCGGCCTTTTCCTTGAGGAAGTCCGGTGCATTGCCCATGGCGATGCCGACGTCGACGGCGTTCATCAGCGAGATGTCATTGCTGGCATCACCGATGCCATACACCGTTCCATGGTTGGGGTCGAGAGCGTCGAGTACGGACTGGATACCCTCGCGCTTGGTGCATTCGCGAGGCGAAATCTCGGTCACTTCGAGCTCGAGCTCGTTAAAGCAGAGCAGCGGCTCAAACGCTTGATCCTGAGCGATGCGGTTGGCAAGCGACGTGGACATTAAGATCTTGTAGGCGCTGTAATGTTGCAGCTGCGTAATTGCATCGCCCACGGTGCGGGCGTATCCCGGAGCGTCGGGCGCATCGGCACTCATGCGAACGACGCCATTGAGTCCCTCAAAACGAATCACTTCGTCCGATTGCTCAAGAATGGGAGCAAGGCGCTGCAGCATGCCGGGCGTCATCGCCAAATCGCGAATCACGTGTCCCTCAAGTTCGACATAGCCACCCGCGAGGCAGACGATGCCGGTCCAGGGCAGCTCGAGCAGCTTTGGATGGATGCAGCTCAGCGTGCGCCCTGTGCAGATAAACGCCATATTGCCCTTGGCGACAAAATTACGGATGGCTTGCGAGACCGCTTCATTGGGATAGGGGGAGAGGTCTCGCTCGCTCTCGGGAAGCTCTTGTGCCACTCGAGGGTCTTGCCAGGCGAGTGTTCCGTCGATATCGAAGAAGCAGATATCGCCGCGCTTATGGGCTGCGCTGGCGGCAGGGGAGGCCGAGGTGGTGGGCACAAATCCCGGCTCGAGGCCCATGATCTGGTCAAAATGCTCTTTAACGCGGGGAACGGAGATGCCAATAATCACCTGGGCGGTCTTGCCCGTAATGATGAGGCCCTTGGCGCCCACCGCGACAAACGACGCATTATCTGCAACGATGGAAGGGTCTGCGACCTCGACGCGCAGGCGCGTGGCGCAGTTGGTTGCGCCCACGATATTGCCAACGCCACCTAAAAGCTGAATTACCCGCTCAGCGAGGACGTGATCTTGATCGGATTGAATACTGACCTCGCCATTGGGAGATTGCTCTTTGGCAAAGCCGCTTCCCGTTAAACGATCGATTGCCGCGCGATTGGAGACATGATCCTCGCGGCCCGGCGTCTTAAGGTCATAGACCAAGATGAGTGCTCGAAAACTAACAAAAAAGATGAGGCTAAAGGCAAGACCGATACCGAGCGCCAAAAGGTAGGAGCCGGCATGCATTCGCATGAGTGGGATGAAGTTGAAGGCCGTCATTTCCATGAGACCGCCCGAGAAGATGCCGACGATGCCAAAGAAGTTCATGGTCATGGCAAGGCAGGAGGATAGGACGGCGTAGAGCAAAAAGAGTCCGGGATAGGTGAACATAAAGAGAAACTCGAGCGGCTCGGTGACGCCGCAGACCACCGAGGCGACGATGGCGGGCAAAAGGATGACTTTAAGGCCGGCGCGGCGTTCGGGTTTGGCGGTGAAATAGAATGCTGCCGCGATGGCGGGAAGGCCAAAGAGCTTGCCCCAGCCGGTGGCGGTAAAACCTGCCCAGGGCGCAAGTTCATTTAAAGGGCGCGTGCTATGGGAGAGAATGGGGAGCAGGTTGGTCCACGTGGCGTAAATACCGTCGTGAATGACCAGATTGTCGTAATAGATGGGCATATAGAGCAGATGGTGCAGCCCCATGGGCTCGAGCGCTCGCTCCAAAAACACAAAGATGCCCACGCCGAAGGGGCCGACGCCCGCAAGTGCGTGGCGCAGCGTTTCGGTCACAGCGTATGCGAAGGGCACGATGGCGGCCGAGATGGCGGCAAGGGCAAACACGGCAAAAAAGCTGATGAGGTAGACCAGCGAGGAACCCGAGAAGGTGCCGAGCCAATCGGGAACCTTGGCATCGTAGAAGCGGTCATGGATGGCAACGACGGTTGCCGACACCGCCAGCGGGCCGATAATGCCGGTGTCGAGCGTCTTGATGCCGTCGATGACGGTGATGCCGCTGGCGGGGGTCAAAGATGATGGGTACTTAAGTCCAAGGTTGTCTCCGCTCAGCTTAATGATCTCGCTCAAAAAGAAGCAATAGGCAAAATAGGCCACGAGTGCCTCGAGGCAGCAGCGTGCCGGTTGCTTTTGGGCAAGACCGATAGGCAGCGCTACGGCAAAAAGGAGCGGGAGACGTTTAAAGACCGTCCACGAGCCGCGCTGGATGATGGTCCAGAAAACGTACCAAGGGGTTCCGTATACGGCGAGATCGCCGACGATGTCTACGGTCGTGGCGAGGGCGGAGATGCCGACCATGAGGCCTGATATAGAAAACAGCATGGCGGGCGCGAACATGGCTCCGCCAAAACGTTGGATTTTCTGCAGCATAATATGCCTTCCGGATGCAACATGCTGTGCGAGCAAGAACGTTTAAACAATGAACTCATTGTAGAGGACTGGCTGCTTGCCGCATTGACGGTTTTGATTCGGTCCGATTTGGGTTTCGGGGGAACCGTCGACGGTAAATAATCCGTGCTTTACCGATAATCGGTTTAAACAACTTTAAGAAATGCTATCGTGCCTAGCCATACATATTCATTAGAGGTGAAATCATGCCAAAAGCGATTTACGAAGGAATCTACCGCGAGATCCGTTCGCGCATCATCGACGGGACCTATGCGTTTCAGGAGATGCTGCCAACCGAAGCCGAGCTGACCGCGGAGTTTGGCTGCACGCGCAATACCGTTCGACGCGCCTTGAGCATGCTGGCCGACCAGATGTTTGTGCAGCCTATACACGGTAAGGGCGTGCGCGTTATTTGGCTTAAGGGCGAAACCGACATGCTGGGCGCACTCGAAGAGGTTGAGTCGTTTGGCGAGTTCGCAAAACGCAACAATGCCGTCGCATCGACCGAGGTCAAGTCTTTTGAACATTTGATTTGCACTGAGCAACTCTCTCGTCGCCTGGGCTTTAAGGTGGGCGAGGAGCTGATTCGCGTCGTGCGTGTCCGAAGCCTCAACGGCAGCGCGCGCCAGGTGGACCACGGCTACTTTTTGGCGTCGATCGCCAAGGGCCTGACCCCCGAGATCGCGGCGGATTCTATCTACGGCTATCTGGAGCACAAGCGCGGCGTCAAAGTGATGGCGAGCCGTCGTACGGTGAGTGTCGAGCTCGCCAACGATGAGGACTGCAGCTACTTGGACCTTGGCAAGTACAACTGTGTCGCCGTCATGGAGAGCCAGTCGTACACTTCGGACGGCATCTTGTTCGAGGTCACGCATGCCCGCACACACCCCGAGATCTTCCATTACCGCGTCAATTCCAAGCGATAGCCGGCTAGCTCGCAGCCTGACGAGACTCATGCCCTCAAAGAGAAAACGCCCGGTCAAACCGACGATGCATCGGCTTGACCGGGCGTTTTCTCTGCATTCGATAACAAATAATTGTTTATACAAAACTTGTCAAGTATCAAGTTGAAATTACCGTTCACCGAAGTTTTTCTACCGCTCTAGTAATACTTGTTCAAACAACTAGCCAAATAGCGTATTGTACAAGTCAGCAAAAGGGGCAAAGTCCCCGAGCCAATCTCCGAAGGCGGCGGCAAAGGGTGCCGCCACGGTGTGAAAGGGTGGATTGTAATGAAGAACGAAATGAGCAGAAGGCAGTTCCTGGGCTTTGCTGGTTCCGCGGCTGCGGTTCTTGGTCTGGGCCTCGTGGGCTGCGGTGGTTCTGCCGGCTCTGGCTCCTCTGCTTCTGGTGACGCTGCCGAGGTTTACTTCCTCCAGTTCAAGCCCGAGGTCGACAAGGAGTGGAAGGAGATCGCCAAGGCGTACAAGAAGGAGAAGGGCGTCGAGGTCAAGATCGTGACCGCCGCCTCCAACACCTACGAGGAGAAGCTCAAGTCCGAGATGTCCAAGAGCTCCGCTCCGACGCTGTTCCAGGTCAACGGCCCCACCGGCCTTAAGAACTGGAAGGACTACTGCGCCGATCTTTCCGACACCAAGCTCCGCGGCGAGCTCATCGACGACTCCCTGGCGCTGCAGTCCGACGGCAAGGATCTGGGTATCGACTGGGTTCAGGAGAGCTACGGCATCATTTACAACAAGGAGCTCCTCGAGAAGGCCGGCTACAAGGCCGAGGACATCAACTCCTTCGACAAGCTGAAGGCTTGCGCCGATGACATCCAGGCCCGCAAGGACGAGCTCGGCGTTGACGGTGCCTTCACTTCCGCCGGTATGGATGACTCTTCCAGCTGGCGCTACACCACCCACCTCGCCAACCTCCCGCTCTACTACGAGTTCGAGAAGGAGCACAACCAGGAGGACGACGAGATCAAGGGCGAGTATCTCGACAACTTTAAGCAGATCTTCGACCTGTACATCACCGACTCCACCTGCGATCCTTCGCAGCTCGCCTCCAAGACCGGTGACGACGCCACCAACGAGTTCGCAACCGGCAAGGCCGTCTTCTATCAGAACGGCTCTTGGGCCTATGCCGACCTCACCAAGGCCGGTATGACCGATGACCAGCTCGGCATGCTGCCGATCTACATCGGCGTCGACGGCGAGGAGAACCAGGGCCTGTGCTCCGGCGGCGAGAACTACTGGTGCGTGAGCTCCCAGGCTTCCGAGGATGCCCAGAAGGCCACCGAGGACTTCATGTATTGGTGCGTCACTTCTGACACCGCCACCAGCATCATCGCTGACAAGATGGGTCTGACCGCCCCGTTCAAGAGCGCTAAGGAGACCACCAACGTCTTCTCTCAGCAGGCCGTTGCCATGGCCAAGGACGGCAAGAAGACCGTCGCTTGGGACTTCGTTTACATCCCCTCCGAGGAGTGGAAGAAGAATCTCAAGCAGGCCCTCATCGCTTATGCTGCCGACAACACCAAGTGGGACGGCGTCAAGAACGCCTTCGTCGATGGCTGGAAGACCGAGAAGGCTGCTTCCGAGTAAGCAGTTGCTGCCCAAGCTATCTGATTAGCGACAGGGGGCGGGCAGACGTAGGTTTGCCCGCCCCCTGCATATTGAAAGGACCCTTCTATGGGCAAAGCACTCAAGCGCTGGTGGCCGCTCTTTATGCTGCCCACGTGCCTGGCGTTTATGATCGGGTTCGTGATTCCCTTTATCCAGGGTTTCTATCTCTCGTTCTGCCAGTTTATTACCATCAATAACGCGCACTTTGTCGGTATCGAGAACTACGTGCGCGCACTGACCGACCCGCAGTTCTCCACGTCGTTCTTCTTTACCGTGGCGTTTGCCTTCCTGTCGACGGTGCTTATCAACGTGATCGCGCTGGCCATCGCGCAGGCGCTCACCCGCAAGGCGCTCAAGGGCACCAACATCTTCCGTACGATCTTCTTTATGCCTAACCTGATCGGCGGTATCGTGCTGGGCTACATTTGGCAGATTCTGATCAACTGCCTGCTCTCCAACGTGGGCGCCCAGCTTATCGCCCTCAACTCCGCCGCTGGCTTCTGGGGCCTTATCATCCTGACCCTGTGGCAGCAGGTCGGCTACATGATGATCATCTACATCGCCGGTCTGCAGTCCATTCCGTCTGACTACATCGAGGCCGCCAAGGTCGATGGCGCTACGGCATGGCAGACGTTTTGGAAGGTTAAGATCCCCAACCTGATGCCGACCATCACCATCTGCCTGTTCCTGTCCATCACCAACGGCTTTAAGCTGTTCGACCAGAACCTCGCCCTTACCGGTGGCGCCCCGGCGCACTCCACCGAGATGCTCGCCCTGAACATCTACAACACGTTCTATTCGCGTGCTGGCATCGCATGGCAGGGCATCGGTCAGGCCAAGGCAGTTATCTTCTGCATCCTGGTCGTCGCTATTTCTATGATCCAGCTTAAGGCCACGAGGTCCAAGGAGGTGCAGCAGTAATGAAACGCGATAAGGCTATTAACCGCGCGCTCTCGATCTTCTTTACGATCCTGTCGCTCGCATGGATCTATCCCGTGTTCATGATTGCGCTCAATTCCTTTAAGAAAGCGACCGCAATCAGCACCACCACGGCGTTCGATCTGCTCACGCCCGAGACGTTCAACGGCCTCGCAAACTACGTGCACGCTCTGAACGAGCAGGGCTTTGCCTCGGCGTTTATGTACTCGCTTATCATCACGGTCACGTCGGTCGTGCTGATTCTGGTGTGCTGCTCCATGTGCGCTTGGTACGTGGTGCGCGTCAACAGCAAGATCTCGAACTTCTTCTATTACCTGTTCGTCTTCTCGATGGTCGTACCGTTCCAGATGCTCATGTTCACGCTGTCCAACCTCGCGGACCGCATCGGCTTTAACACGCCGTTTAACATCTGCTTCATCTACCTCGGTTTTGGCGCGGGCCTCGCGGTCTTTATGTTCGCCGGCTTCGTCAAGAACATCCCGCTCGAGATTGAGGAAGCGGCCATGATTGACGGCTGCAACCCGGTCCAGGTGTTCTTTAAGATCGTTCTCCCCATCATGAAGCCCACCTATCTTTCGGTCGGCATCCTCGAGACCATGTGGGTCTGGAACGACTACCTGCTGCCCTACCTTACGCTCGACTCCACCAAGTACAAGACCATTCCTATTTTGATCCAGTACTTCCGCGGCGGCTATGGCCACGTCGAGCTCGGCCCCATGATGGCCTGCATCATGATGGTCGTCATCCCCATCGTCATCATGTACATCTTCTGCCAGAAGTACATCATCGACGGTGTGGTGGCAGGTGCCGTCAAGGGCTGATGCCGTAACTGTTTTGCAAGTTTTGGCGGCGCCCCTCAGCGCGGCGCCGCGTATCGAAAGGTAGAGACATGGCCGAGATCGTTCTCAAACATGTTCAGAAGGTGTATCCCAACAACGAGTCAAAAAAGAAGGGCTTCTTTGGCAAAAAGAAGAAGACCGAGGAGAAGAAGCACAACCTCAAGGTTACCGAGGACGGTGTGCTCGCTGTAGAGGACTTCAACCTCACCGTTCACGACCAGGAGTTCATCGTCCTCGTTGGCCCCTCTGGCTGCGGTAAGTCCACGACGATGCGCATGGTCGCCGGCCTAGAGGACATCACCTCCGGCGACGTGCTCATCGACGGCAAGCGCGTCAACGACGTGGCGCCCAAGGACCGCGACATCGCCATGGTGTTCCAGAGCTACGCTCTGTACCCCAATATGACGGTGTACGAGAACATGGCGTTTACGCTCGAGCTCAAGAAGGTCCCCAAGGACGAGATCGACCGCAAGGTTCGCTCCGCTGCTGAGATCCTGGGTATTACCGAGTACCTCGACCGTAAGCCCAAGGCGCTCTCTGGCGGCCAGCGCCAGCGTGTCGCCATCGGCCGCGCCATCGTGCGTGACCCCAAGGTCTTCCTGATGGACGAGCCGCTGTCCAACCTGGATGCCAAGCTTCGTAACCAGATGCGCGCCGAGCTCATTAAGCTGCGTCACGAGATCAAGGGCACCTTCATCTACGTTACCCACGACCAGACCGAGGCTATGACCCTCGGCGACCGCATCGTGGTCATGAAGGACGGCGTCGTCCAGCAGATCGCCACGCCGCAGGAGGTCTTCAACCATCCCGCGAACATCTTCGTCGCCGGCTTCATCGGCGTGCCGCAGATGAACTTCTTCGATGCCCAGCTGGTGCGCTCGGGCAACGGCTTTACTGTCAAGACCGAGGATATGAACGTGGCGCTCGCCCCCGAGACCTGCGCTCAGCTTGCCCTCAACTGGGACGGCGGCGACGTGAAGGAGATTACGGCCGGCGTGCGCCCCGAGCAGATTCTGCTTGCCGACAAGGACGAGGAGGGTGCGCTCCAGGGCACCGTCGAGGTGACCGAGCTCATGGGCTCGACCGAGCATGTCCACGTGACCGCTCCCGACGGCCAGTTTGTCCTGATTATCCCCGTCGTCGACCTCGAGGCCAAGGGCGCGCTCAAGGCTGGCGACCCCATCTGGTTCAAGTTCGAGAAGAACGCGACTCATCTCTTCGATAAGGTGTCTGGCAAGAACCTTATCTAGGCCCGGTGCATCCAGGCCCTCCCTTTGGGCGACTGCGGCTTTGCCATCCTTTTGCCGCGGTCACATATAAGGCTCCCCTCCCGTCCACTGGGCGAGAGGGGAGCCTTTCTTTGTGTTGGGACTGTCTGACCGGTCGTTTGTCTCGATCTGTAACGGATAGGGCCGATTTCGGACGTTAGATGTTACAGATCGAGGCGGTTCCGCTGAGCTAACCATTTCATCTAAATCTGTAACACCAAAGGCGAATTTCACCTGCTAGATGTTACAGATTGAGATAAACCCAAGGGGAGGGGCCGGTATGTCTCAATCTGTAACAGCTGGGACCGTTTTGGTTGAGTAGTTGTTATGGATCGAGATTGTTTGGCCGAGTCGGATCACAGGGTAACGTGCGGGCACAAAAAACGGAGCCGCGTTGCCGTGGCTCCGTTTTCAAGAGGATGGGCGATGAAACCGAATTAGCTCAGGTGCCAGATCTCGTCGTTGTACTGGGAGATCGTACGGTCGGACGAGAAGGCGCCGGCGTTGGCGATATTGATGAGCGCCTTGCGCATCCAGGCGTCCTGGTCCTCGTAGTCGGCCAGTACGCGCTCCTTGGTCTGGATGTACTCCTCAATGTCGAGCAGGGCCATAAACCAGTCCTTGCCCTTAATGTCGTCGTGCAGGCGCTGCAGGCGCTCGGCGTTGCCGGTTGCCATAAAGGCCGGGTTGGTGATGAAGTCCACCAGCAGTTTAATGCCGGGCTTGCGGTAGAGCGCACCGGCGTTGTAGGTGCCGTCGGCGTAGAGCTGCTCGACCTGTTTGGACGAGGCACCAAAGGTATAGATGTTCTCGTCGCCCACGAGCTCGGCAATCTCCACGTTGGCACCGTCGAGCGTGCACAGGGTTAGGGCGCCGTTGAGCATGAACTTCATGTTGGAGGTGCCGCTCGCCTCCTTGGAGGCCAGGCTGATCTGCTCGGAGATGTCAGCGGCGGGGATCACGCGCTCGGCGGCGGTGACGTTGTAGTTCTCGATCATGACAACCTGCAGGTAGGGAGCCACGTCGGGGTCGTTTGCAATCCACTGCGACAGCGTCAGGATCAGATGGATGATGTCCTGCGCGATAGTGTAGGCAGGCGCCGCCTTGCCGCCAAAGATGATGGTGACAGGGTGCTTAGGCCTGTTGCCGTTCTTGATATCGAAGTACTTCCAGATGATGTAGAGCGCGAGCATCTGCTGACGCTTGTACTCGTGGATGCGCTTGACCTGGACGTCGATGATGGCGTTGGAGGGAATGGTCACGCCCTGCTCGAGCGCCATGAACTGGCGCATGATGGCCTTGGCCTCGACCTTGGTGGCGGCCAGGCGCTCAAGAACGTCCTTGTCGTCGGCGAACTTGGCGAGTTTGCTCAGATCGCCGGTGCTGCGCCAGTCGGTGCCGATTACATCGTCGAGCAGGCTGGCGAGCGCGGGGTTGGCTCCATGGATCCAGCGGCGGAAGGTGATGCCGTTGGTCTTGTTGGAGAACTTCTCGGGATAGATCTCGTAGAACGGATGAAGCTCGGTGTCCTCCAGGATCTTGGTGTGGAGGGCGGCTACGCCGTTGATGGAGAAGCCAAAGTGGATGTCCATGTGGGCCATGTGGACGGTGTCGTGCTCGTCGATGATGGCGACGCGCGGGTCATCGTGCTCGGCTTTCGCGATCTCATCGAGCTTGACGATAATGTCGGCGATGGCAGGGGAGACCTTCTGCAGGCTGACGAGCGGCCACTTCTCGAGCGCCTCGGCAAGAATCGTGTGGTTAGTGTAGGCGACCATGGAGCGTACGATGGTCACGGCCTCGTCAAACTCGATGCCATGCTCGGTGGTGAGCAAGCGAATGAGCTCGGGGATGACCATGGTGGGGTGCGTGTCGTTAATTTGGACCACGGCGTAGTCGGCCAGATCGTGCAGGTTGCTGCCGCGCTCGATGGCCTCGTCGATCAGGAGCTGGGCGGCGTTGCTCACCATGAAGTATTCCTGGTAGATGCGAAGCAGGCGGCCCTGCTCGTCGGAATCGTCGGGGTAGAGGAACAAGGTGAGGTTCTTGGCGATCTCGGTCTTGTCGAAGTCGATGGAGCTGCCGGGGACCAGGCCGTCGTCGACGCTCGCCAGGTCGAACAGGCGCAGACGGTTCTTGGTGGGCTGGCCGTAACCGGGCACGTCGATGTTGACGAGCTTGGAGGTAACGGCAAAATCGCCGAACTCGACGGTGTAGGAGCGGTCGTCGTCGACTAGGATGTCCTGCTCACCGAGCCACTCGTCGGGGACGGCCTTCTGCTGGTTGTCGACAAAGCGCTGACGGAACAGGCCGTAGTGATAGTTGAGGCCCACGCCATCGCCGGTCAAGCCCAGCGTGGCGATGGAATCCAGGAAGCATGCGGCCAGGCGGCCCAGGCCGCCGTTGCCGAGCGACGGCTCGACCTCGAACTCCTCAATCTTGTTGAGGTCGTGGCCTGCGGCGGTGAGCTGGTCCTTAACCTCGTCGTAGATGCCGAGGTCGATCATGTTGTTGATGAGCAGCTTGCCGATCAAAAATTCGGCGGAAATGTAATAGAGCTTTTTCTTGCCGTTGTTGAGCGGGCAGGCGGCGGAGCGCTCCTGCACGAGTTTGACCAGCAGCTTGTAAATGCGACGGTCGTCGAGCTGCTCGAGCGAGGTGCCAAAAGACTGCTCGGCGAGTTCCATGAGGTTAATTTGGGGCATGTTTCCTCCTGTAATGGGTTGATTACATGTCTGCAATTCATAAGAATCCCGCGCGAGGGGATTGGGGTGGCCTCGCGCGGGAAAAAGCAAGCGCGTCCGCACGGTGGGGAGGGGTCGGGCGCGGTAGCTCCTATTGAGGAAGCTCGATTTCGGCTTCCGACGGGATGCGGAAGTAGGTCTCGGTCCAGTCGGTGAGTTTGTGCTCGAGCTCGCGGGTGATGGCGCCGTCGAGCATGCGCCAGGTCCAGTTGCCGCCCAGCGTGGCAGGGGTGTTGATGCGCGCCTCGTTGCCCAAGTTGAGCAGGTCCTGCATGGTGTAGATGCACGTGTCGCTCACGCTGGCTGCGATGGTTCGGTTGAGCGCGTCGGCGATGGGTTCGCCGGCCTGCTGATGGGTGTACAGGGCTGTCTGCTCGCGCTGACGCGGGGTAGCCGTTCCTTCAAACCAGCCGCGTGCCGTCTCGTTGTCGTGAGTGCCCACGTAGGCGACGGTGTTGGCAATGTAGTTGTGCGGCAGGTAGTACGAGTTGGTGCCCTCAAAGGCAAACTGCAGGATCTTCATGCCGGGGAAGCCCGAGTTGTCGCGCATATCGATGACGCCGGGGGTGAGGAAGCCCAGGTCCTCGGCGATGATGGGCAGCGTGCCGAGCTTTTCCTCGAGCACCTTGAAGAGCTTGAGGCCGGGACCCTGCGTCCACGAACCATATGACGAATCGGGCGAGGAGAACGGCACCTCCCAATAGGCCTCGAAGCCGCGGAAGTGATCCAGGCGGATGACGTCGTACATGTCGAGGGCGGCGCGAATGCGGCCCTCCCACCAGGAGAAGCCGTCGGACTCCATGGCGTCCCAGTCGTAGATGGGGTTGCCCCAGTACTGGCCGGTGGCCGAGAACTGGTCGGGCGGCGTGCCGGCGACGCTCACGGGATTGCCGGCGGTGTCGATCTTAAAGAGCTCAGGCGTCGCCCACATCTCGACGGAGTCACGCGAGACATAGATGGGCAGGTCGCCGATGATGAGAATGTCGCGCTCGTTGGCATAGGCCTTGAGGCGGCTCCACTGGCGATCGAAGAAGTACTGCGTCATCTGGTGGTAGAGCATACGCGCCGGATGGTCGGCGCAGACCTTGGCGGAAGCCTCGCCGCGGGTGCGGAGCTCCGCGGGCCACTCCCAAAACGCCTTGAGACCGCACTCCTCTTTGACGGTCATGAACTCACAGTAGGGGATGAGCCAGTCCTCGTTGGCCTGGATAAAGTCATCGAAATCGGCCGGCTTGTCGGCAGCAAAGCGCTCGGCGGCGCGGTCGAGAATCTGACGGCGGCCACCAAAGATGGCACCGTAGTCGACATTGCTGGGGTCGGATCCCAGATACACGCCATCGATATCGCGCTGCTCCAGATACCCTGCCTCGATAAGCTCGGCAAAGTCGATAAAGTTGGGGTTGCCTGCGCGGGCCGAGAACGACTGATAAGGCGAATCGCCATAGCTGGTCGTCGTAAGGGGCAGAATCTGCCAGTAATGTTGTTTGCACGAGGCGAGAAAATCGACGAAGTCGTAGGCATTCCAGCCAAAGCCGCCGATTCCGTATGGTCCGGGCAGAGATGAGACGGGCATGAGGACGCCGCTTGCACGCTCCATGAATGCGCTCACCAACCTTCTTGTTGTGGGGTCGGCCTGCCGATGGGTGTGCAGTCCGCCTCCGATGTTCTGATTCGATACGCCTATTGTAAAACATGTTGTTTAAACATGTACAGGCAAGATAAAAAAGTTGGTCGATTTTCGGCGAATGGCTACATGCCATGAAAAAAAGCCCCGACCTCACAACGTGAGATCGGGGCAAGAACGGTATGTAGGTTTTTGCTACTCGGCGTCGGCGAAGCCGTTGGGGTTGTGGCTCTGCCAGTTCCAGCTATCGCGGCACATGTCCGCGATGTCGTACTGGGCCTTCCAGCCCATCATGCGCTCGGCCTTTGAGGCATCGCACCAGTTGGCAGCGATGTCGCCGGCGCGGCGCTCGCGGATCACGTAGGGCAGCTCCTTGCCACAAGCCTTGGAGAAGGCGGCGATGACCTCGAGTACCGAGGTGCCGGTGCCGGTGCCCAGGTTAAAGATCTCGACGCCGGTTTTGCCGTTCATCCAGTTAAGGGCGGCAACGTGACCAGAGGCCAGATCGCACACGTGGATGTAGTCGCGCACGCCGGTGCCGTCGGGGGTGGGGTAGTCGTTGCCAAAGACCTGAACGGCCTCGAGCTTGCCCACGGCGACCTGGGCGACATAGGGCACCAGGTTGTTGGGGATGCCCTTGGGGTCCTCGCCGATCAGGCCCGACGGATGAGCACCGATGGGGTTGAAGTAACGGAGCAGCACGACGTCCCACTCGGGGTCGGCGGTGTGGACGTCCATAAGGATCTGCTCGATCATCCACTTGGTCCAGCCATAGGGGTTGGTTGCGGGCTTCTTGGGGTCTTCCTCGGTGACGGGCGGGTTGTCCGGGTCGCCGTAGACGGTCGAGGAGCTCGAGAAGATGATGGACTTGCAGCCATGGTTGCGCATGACGTCGATGAGCACCAGGGTGTTCTCGATGTTGTTGTGGTAGTACTCGACGGGCTTGCTCGCCGACTCGCCGACGGCCTTAAAGCCGGCAAAGTGGATGACACGGTCGATCTGATGGGTATCGAAGATCTTGTTCATCGCATCGCGGTCGAGCACGTTGGCCTTGTAGAAGGTGAGGTTCTTGGCGGCTTCGTCGCCCACGATGGTCTTGACGCGGTCGACGGCGACGGCGCTGGAGTTGGAGAGATCATCGACGATGACGACCTGGTAGCCACCCTCGAGCAGCTGAACGACGGTGTGCGAGCCGATAAAACCGGCGCCACCGGTAACGAGGACGCAGGTGTCTTTGGGGTCGAGTGCTTTGGACATGTAGTCTCCTATCGAATCAGGAACACTTCTAGAGGGGAGTATAGCGCAGGCGGGGACGCCCAAATGGTGCACTGTAGGAAAAGCAGAGGATTATGTTAACGTACTCATATAAGAGCTTGCTCAATTGTTACCTCAAATTTGACAATTGCTTACGAGCCGCCGACCTTGTAGTTTCCTGCCGTTCGTGGAAATCGTTGGGACGCGCCATATGTACGCTAATATGTATGAGTTGAGCGACATATAAATAAGCATGTAACGGAGTACATATGTCACCAAACAGCGATTCCATCCTTTCCCAGGAGCTCTCGCGCCGCACTGCCCTTAAGGCCCTGTTCGGCGCCGCTTCTGCGGCAGTTCTTTTTGGCCTGCCCACTCGCGCCCATGCGGCGGAGGCTTCCAAAGAAACCACCGATAAATTGAATGCCGCCCAGGCCCAACTCGACGAGGTTCAGGCCCAGCTCGACAGCATCGCAAATGAGTATGCGGCGCTGGCCAACAAGAATGCCCAGACCCTCAACGACATCGAGAATGTCCAGGGCAAGATTGACGACACGCAGGCCCAGATCGATGAAAAGAAGGCCGAGCTCAAGAAGAAGCGCAACGACCTTTCCGATCGCGTGGCCGCCAGCTACAAGTCCGGCGGTACGAACATCCTGTCGCTGCTGCTGGCCTCTGGCTCGTTTGAGGAACTCGTCGCCAACGCGCATTACGTTGAGAAGATCAACAAGAGCGACCGCGATGCCATCGAGGATATCCAGACGATTCAGGCCGAGCTCGACGCACAGAAGACCGAGCTCGAAGCACAAAAGGCTGACCTGGAGAAACTCAAGGATCAGCAGATGGCTCAGATGCAGGATATGCAGGCCAAGCAGCAAGAGGTCCAGACCGTGCTGAACGGTCTTTCCGACGACGTCAAGGAGCTCATGGCTCAGCGTGATTCCGAGATTCTCGCTGCCGCCCAGGCCGAGGAGGCTGCCAGGAAGGCCGCCGCTGCCGCGGCCGCCGCGAACAAGAACAATTCCTACTCGGGTGGTTCGAGCTCGGGCGGTGGATCGTATGCGCCCGGAACTCCGCAGCAGAATGCCGGCTCGGGCAAGCAGCAGGCCGTCGTCAACGCGTGCTACTCCACGCCTTCGCCGGGTCAGAACTGGTGCGCGGCGTGGGTTACCAATGTCTTCCGCAATGCCGGCGTGGGCTATTTTGGCGGCAACGCGTGTGACATGTTCAACGCCTGGTGCTATAGCTCCGACCGCTCGGCGCTGCAGGTGGGCATGATCGTGGCCGACTCCTCGCATAGCGGCACGGGTGCTCCGGGCCTTATCTACGGTCATGTGGGTATCTACGTTGGCGGCGGCATCGTAATGAGCAACGAGGGCGCCATTACGTCTAAGTCGCTTGATTCGTTTATTAGCTTCTATGGCACTGGGTCGGGCGTGCGTTGGGGCTGGCTTGGCGGTATTGCGCTGTCGTAACTGCGGCTTGAAGCTGGTTGGTCCGGGACTGCGGGCGAGGCATAAGGTTGCCTGCTCTACAGTCCTGCGCAAGACGAAGGCCACATTAAGTGGCCTTCTTTGCGTGCGGAACTCGCGACCAACCTTATGCCTCGCCCGCAGTCCCGGACCTTTCGGGTTCAAAGCGCGACACACCGGACTGGTTGCCTGATATAAAGATGGCGAAGCCCCCTTTCGGGGCCTTCTTTTTTATTAGAGGAATTCGCCTACTCGGTGGACTTCGGGTTCTAGGTCTACGTCGAATTGGTCTTTGACGGTTGTTTGGATGTGGCGGATGAGTTCGTCGACATCGGCGGCGGTGGCGTGGTCGGCGTTGACGATGAAGCCGCAGTGCTTTTCGCTCACCTGCGCGCCGCCAATGGCGTGTCCTCGCAGGCCGGCGTCCATGATGAGCTTGCCGGCAAAGTGGCCCTCGGGGCGCTTGAAGGTGGAGCCGGCACTCGGCATGTCGAGCGGCTGCTTGTCCTCGCGGCGCTGGCGGTAGTCGTCCATGTCGGCCTTGATCATCGCGGCGTTGCCCGGGGCGAGATTGAAAGTGGCCGAAAGCACGACGAAACCGTCGTCGGCAATGCGGCTCTTGCGATAGCCCAGGTTGAGCTCATCGACATCGAACTCGATAATGCTGCCGCTACCGCGGGTGCCGTCGTCGAGCATGCGGGCGGGCTTGTAGACGCGCACGGACTCCAGCACATCGGCCATGCAAGCGCCGTATGCTCCGGCGTTCATGTAGCAGGCACCGCCGACCGATCCGGGAATGCCCGAGATGGGCTCCATGCCGGTAAGGCCGGCCTCGGCTGCCGCGGCTGCGACATCGGAAAGCAAGGCGCCGGCTGCCGCCGTGACGTGCGTGCCGTCGACCGTAATGTCGGAGAGGCCCTCGCCCAGCGCTACGACGACGCCGCGGATGCCCTTGTCGCCGACGAGCAAGTCGGAGCCGTTGCCCACGATGGTGAGTGGTAGATTGCAGCGATAGCAGGTATCGAGCGTGGCGACGAGGCCTTGCTCAGTATCGGGCGTGACAAAGACGTCGGCCGGACCGCCGATCTTAAACGTGGTGTGCTCGCGCATGGGCTCGCTCATCAGCACGTTGTCCTCGCCGGCAACGCCAGCGAGCGCGCACAACAGGTCCTCGTTAAAAAAGTCGTTCTCGTGCATACGAATATCCGCCTTTTGGTGGTCGTTGTCATCAATCGATTGCAATATACCCCACCCGGACGGATTTGGTGCGCTGGCGGCGATAAAACAGCCGTCCACCGGATTGGTAAAGTGTTTATCACCGAGGTAGAGGGGTAGTCGCTATACTTTCAAGAGATTGCGCGTAAACCCGGAAGGAGCGAGATGGCCAACAAAGTCACCCTCAAGCAGATCGCCCAGGAGGTGGGGCTTTCCCCCTCGTCGGTCTCGCTTGTTCTTAATAATCGGCCCTGTCGCATCTCGGAAGAAAACCGCAAGCTCATCAAGGAGGTCGCGGCGCGCAACCACTATGTTCCCAACCAGATTGCGCGCAGCCTGGTCATGCGCGAGTCGCGCACGCTGGGCCTTATCGTCCCTAACATCGAGAGCCGCTTTTTTGCCTCGCTTGCCGGCAGCTTGGAAAAGCGCTGCCGCGAGGACGGCTATGCGCTCTTCATTACCAGCTCGGGCGGAAGCGCCGATGACGATCTGGAGCTGCTGCGCCAGCTGGTGACGCGCGGCGTTGATGGCGTCTTCCTGGTGGTGGGTGACGAGTTCTCCGATGACCGCGCCCTGCGCGAAGAGGTCAGCCACCTGCCCATCCCGGCCGTAATGGTCGACCGTGCCATTGAGGGGCTCGAGTGCGACAAGGTGATGTTCGACCACGAGATGGGTGGCTACATGGCCACGCGGTATCTAATTGAGCAGGGTCATCGCCGCATCGCCTGTCTGGTTAACGCGCGCCGTTCCAATACGGGTCGCAAACGACTTGCCGGCTATGAGCGCGCGCTGCGCGAGGTTGGCCTGCCAATCGACGCGCGTTTGGAGTTTGAGAGCGAGTACTACATTCCGAGCGCATACGAGGCCTCGGAGGCAGTGCTCGCAACTGACGCCACTGCCGTGTTCGCAAGCTCGGATAACATTGCCCTCGGTTTGCTCAAGCGCTTGCACGAGATGGGGAAGAGCATCCCGGGCGATATCTCGGTGGTGAGCTATGACAACTCGGCGGCCGACGTTCTCTTTGAGCCGGCGCTGACCGCGATTGAGCAGGATCCTGGTGTCCTTGCGGAGCATGCTTTTGGCTGCATGTCCAAGCGTCTTGCCGGTAGGGGCGGCAGGCGTGCCGAAGAGGTCGTTCTGGAGCCGGCACTTATCGTTAAGGACAGCGTGCTCGAGCTTACTAAACACAACTAAACACGTTTATCAATTTGCAGAGACCGAATGTGGAGCACCTGTGACAATCAACGCCGCAGGTGAATGTCGCGTTTTGCTAATCGATGGGATTGATAAGGGTGGTAAAACGTTTTTTCACCATGATAAAACGTTTTAGCAAATATACTGGTCCCAACGAAAGGTTGCCGTATTGGAGGGTGACCGCACAGCGAAGGGACATAAACAATGGCTAAAACACTGGGGACGCCGTGGCAAAAGCTGGGCCACGAGGTGCCGGCTTCCGAGCTCGAGGGCGTCGACCTGTATTGGCGCGCATCGAACTATCTGTCCGTCGGTCAGATCTACCTTCGCTCTAACCCGCTAATGCGCCCCGACTTTGTCGACGAGAAAACCGGTGAGGTGCGCGACTTCGGTCGTCCGGACGTTAAGCACCGCCTGGTTGGCCACTGGGGCACCACGCCCGGCATCAACTTCCTGTTCGGTCACGTCAATCGACTGATCGCCGACCACAACCAGAATGCTATCTTCTTGATGGGCCCTGGTCACGGTGGCCCCGCCGGTACTGCTCAGTCGCTGCTCGACGGCACCTACCGCGAGATTCGCCCCGACATCACCAATGACGAGGCAGGCCTGCAGAAGTTCTTCCGCCAGTTCTCCTATCCCGGCGGCATCCCGAGCCACTTTGCGCCCGAGACGCCCGGTTCCATCCACGAGGGCGGCGAGCTCGGCTACACGCTCAGCCACGCTTACGGTGCCGTCATGGACAACCCGAGCCTGTTGGCCGTGGCCGTGGTGGGCGACGGCGAGTCCGAGACCGGCCCGCTCGCGACCTCTTGGCAATCCAACAAGCTCGTGAACCCGGCAACCGACGGTATCGTTTTGCCGATCCTGCACCTCAACGGCTACAAGATCGCCAACCCCACCATCCTCGCCCGCGTGTCCGACGAAGAGCTCACCAAGTTCTTTGAGGGCATGGGCTATAAGCCGCACTTCTTTGTCGCCGGCTTTGACGACGAGAGCCACGCAAGCATTCATGCGCGTTTCGCTGCCCTGTTTGAGCAGGTCTTCGACGAGATCTGTGACATCAAGGCAACCGCGCAGGCCCAGGCCGCCGCAGGCGAGACCGTGGTCCGCCCGGCCTACCCCATGATTGTGTTCCGCACGCCCAAGGGCTGGACCTGCCCCAAGCAGATCGACGGCAAGAAGACCGAGGACTCCTGGCGCGCGCATCAGGTGCCGCTGGCGAGTGCCAAGGACACCCACGAGCACTTCCGCGTGCTGCGCGAGTGGCTGCGCTCCTACAAGCCCGAGCAGCTCTTTACGCCCGAGGGCCAGGTGCGTCCCGAGGTGACGGCCTTTATGCCGACCGGCGAGCTGCGTATTGGCGCCAACCCCAACGCGAACGGCGGCAAGGTGCGTCGCGAGCTCGAGCTGCCCGATATCCACGCCTACGAGATTCCCGTCGCCGAGAAGGGCCATGGTTGGGGCTCCACCGAGGCTGCCCGCGTCTTTGGTGAGTACACTGCCGACGTTCTGGCCAAGAACATGGACGACTTCCGCATCTTCGGTCCCGACGAGACCGCGTCCAACCGCCTGCAGGCCGCTTATAAGGTGACCAAGAAGCAGTGGGATGCCGGCTTCTACGAGGACGAGGCCAACGACGAGCTGCTCGCTGGCTCCGGCAAGGTTGTCGAGCAGCTGTCCGAGCACCAGTGCGAGGGCTTCCTCGAGGCCTATGTGCTCACCGGCCGCTCCGGCGTGTGGAGCTCCTACGAGAGCTTTGTCCATGTGGTCGATTCCATGGTCAACCAGCACTGCAAGTGGCTCGAGGCCACCAAGCGCGAGATTCCGTGGCGTGCTCCCATCAGCGGCCTTAACATTTTGCTGTCGAGCCACGTCTGGCGTCAGGACCACAACGGCTTCTCGCACCAGGATCCCGGCTTTATCGACCTGCTGCTCAACAAGGCCAACGACACGCATATCGTGAACGCTTACTATCCGGCCGACGCCAACATGGCTCTCGCCGTGGCCGAGCGCGTCTACCAGTCTACCGACTGCGTCAACGCCATCTTCTGCGGCAAGCAGCCTGCTCCGACCTTCCAGACGGTCGACGAGGCCAAGGCGGAGCTCGCCGAGGGCGTTGCGACCTGGGAGTGGGCATCGACCGCCGATTCGCTCGCCGAGGCCGACATCGTGGTCGCCACCTGCGGCGACGTGCCGACGCTTGAGGCTCTGGCTGCAACCGATATGCTGCGCGAGCTGGGCATTAAGGTGTGGTTCGTCAACGTGGTCGACCTGCTCAAGATTCAGAACGTCTGCGAGAACGACCAGGCCATCAGTGACGAGCGCTGGGCCGAGCTGTTCGGCCGCGGCGAGAAGCCCGTCCTCTTCGCATTCCACGCCTATGCCGGCACGATTCGCCGTCTGATCTGGAGCCGCCCCGGCCACGACGCCTTCCGCGTCCACGGCTACGAGGAGAAAGGCTCCACGACCACGCCCTTCGACATGCTGCGCCTGAACAACATGGATCGCTGGGCGCTGGCCGCCGACGTGCTGCGCATGGTCGACGCCGATAAGTTTGCCGAGCAAATTGATGAGTGGGAGGCATTCCGCACCGAGGCCTTTGAGTTTGCGTGTGATGAGGGCTACGACCATCCGGCCTTTACCGACTGGGTCTGGCCCGACGCCGCTGCTGCAACTGCTGCCGATGGCGCGCTCTCCGCAACGCAGATGACCGCAGGCGACAACGAGTAGGTAGGCATCCGGGACGGCCTCGCGCTGGGGCCGCCTCCGGGCGGGCGCCTTCCTCTGAGAAGTGGGCTTCGCGAACTTCCAAAACCAAGCACCCCG
>UQYE01000026.1:0-27498 GCA_900545145.1 uncultured Collinsella sp.
CGGACCTTTACTCGCTATTTCGGACAGTCCTGGCTCACGACGGAGGCGCCACTGGCGCCTCCTGTTCGTGCGGAACTCATATCGAGCAAAGGTCCGGGGCCTCGCTACGGGGCAGCCAAGTTGATGTAGCTGAGATGCAGCATGCGGTCTGCTCACTCCTCGAAGTTCTTAGCGGAAATGAGTTGACCTGCGACAACGGTCTGCTTGCGATAACGGTTGAGCTGCAGCATTGTTTTTATTGGACCTCGAACCCTATACTCGATGTTCGCTGAGTTCATTGAGTATCGCTCGCGAGGGGTCTGGAGTATATCGTCCCGCCCGCAGTTTCGCAGGCCGAAGGCCGAGAATGTTTGAGGACGGGATGATATACTCCAGACCCCCAGGAAGGTTACCTATGAACTACGCGAACATTAAGTATTTCGACATTGCTGATGGAGAAGGCGTTCGTACTTCTCTGTTTGTGAGTGGGTGCCGTCGTGGGTGCAAGAACTGCTTTAACTCTGTCGCGTGGGACTTTGCTGCGGGCGAGCCGTTTGATCGTGCCGTCGAGGACAAGATTATCGAGAGCCTCGACCATCCCTTTATTGATGGCCTGACGATTCTGGGCGGGGAGCCCATGGAGCCCGAGAATCAGGCTGGGCTCGTTGATTTTGTCGAGCGTGTTCGCGCGACCTATCCAGTGGGGTCGGGGAAGACTATTTGGTGCTTTACTGGCGACGTACTCGAGGAGCTTATGCCGGGCGGTCGTCATCATACCGAGGTGACGGACCGCATCCTTGCCTGCCTCGACATGTTGGTGGACGGCCCGTTTGTTCAGGACCTGTACGATATCACGCTGCGCTTTAGGGGCTCGAGCAACCAGCGCGTGATCGATATGAACGCTACGCGCGCCCGTGCTGAGCGCGAGGGCATTGCGCTTTGTGATGCGGTTGAACTTTGGCGTGATGATCCGGTCTATTCGACCCATACTATGTAGCTTGTGGTCGATGCCGGAGGGCGTGGTACCATAGCGCGAACGTGAAATCGGAAAAGTGAGGCCCAGATGGTCGATCAGGAAAAAGTCGAGGCCGCCATTAAGCTGTTGCTTGAGGGCATAGGCGAGGACCCAACTCGTGAGGGCCTGCTGGAGACCCCGGCGCGCGTTGCCCGTATGTATGGTGAGATCGCCGGCGGCATGGACCAGAGTGCTGAGGAGCACCTGTCCAAAACCTTTGCCGTCGCTTCGAACGATTTGGTTATCGAGCGCGACATCACGTTCTACTCGCTGTGCGAACATCATCTGCTGCCGTTTTATGGCAAGGCCGCCATTGGTTATATCCCTAACGGTCGGGTGGCTGGGCTTTCCAAGCTCGCCCGCACGGTTGAGGTTTATGCCCGTCGTCTTCAGCTGCAGGAGCAACTGTGTGCACAGGTTGCCGATGCCCTCATGGACTATCTCGCTCCCCAGGGAGCGATTGTGTTGATGGAGGCCGAGCATATGTGCATGACGATGCGTGGCGTGCAAAAGCCCGGCACCAAGACCGTGACGCTCGCTCGCCGCGGCGTCTTTGAGACCGATCCCGCGCTCGAGGAGCGTTTCTTTAGGATGCTGGGCCGCTAACCATGAGAGTCGTCAACGACTTTACATCGAAGACCGATGAGGGGACGTCGCGTCGCGGCTTTATGGCTTCGGGCCTGGCCCCCTTTGGTGCCATGCCTCGCATTGATTACATTTGTGCCAACGGGCTGTTCCGGCGGCACCTGGGCAACATTGCACAGTTGGAATCGGGGCGCATCTTCTGCCGCCACGGTATTGACCATCTGCTTGATGTCGCTCGCATTATGTGGATCAAGAATCTCGAGGAGCAGCTCGAATTTGACCGCGAGGTCATTTACGCCACGGCACTTCTTCACGATATCGGCAAAGATGAACAGTACGAATCGGGTATATCCCATGATGTTGCAAGCGAGCGCGTCGCTGATGCAATACTCGCCGGCATGCCCGATGACGTGGCGTTTGAGTCGGCCGATGCCGCAGCCATTAAGACGGCCATTCTGGGTCATCGAAAGCTGCGCGTGAACAGCCAACCGCTTGAGCGTCTGCTCTATGCAGCCGACAAAGCGTCGCGCGCCTGCTTTGCATGCCCCGCGCGCAATGCTTGCAACTGGAGCGATGATAAAAAGAACCTGTCGATTCGCGTGTAGTTAATTTGCGCGGTCGGGGTTCTAAACGAAGGAGACGATCGCGATGAGTAACAAGAAGCTGCCCGAGAATGCAACCAAGACTGAGGGTGCTGAGCTCGCCCGTCGTGGTAGGGGTGAAATTTCTACTGCGACGGCGGTGCCTCACGTGAACTATGACGATCTGCGCCATGCCGATCGTATTGTCATTGACGGCCTAGAGGTTTTTGCCAACCATGGCGTGTATCCCGAGGAGAACGCGCTGGGTCAGAAGTTCATCGTGTCCTTGGTGCTCTATGCCGACCTGCGTGCAGCGGGGGAGCACGATAACCTGGACGCCTCGATTGACTACGGCTCGGTGTGCCACGATGTCGATGGCTATCTGCGCGAGCATACGTTTAAACTCATCGAGGCGGCAGCCGAGGGGGCGGCCCAGATGCTGCTGCGCCGTTATCCCTCGCTGTTTGGTGTGCGCATAAAGCTCGATAAGCCGTGGGCTCCTGTTGGCCTGCCCCTGGCAAGCTGCGGTGTCGAGATCGAGCGCGTGCGTTAGGCGACGCTAGAGCTCGTCGGCGGGCGGTTTTTTGAGCCGCTGCGACAGGGCTCTATTGTCGGGGCAGTACGTGTCGAGCAGGGCATGGAACCGTTGATTGTGGCTCGGCTCGAGCAGATGAACGAGCTCGTGGGCGACAACCATGTCGAGGCATTCGACAGGGTAGGCGGCCAGTTCGCGTGCGATGCGAATGGCGCCGGTTTTGGGCGTGCATGAGCCCCAGCGCGTCTTCATGCTGCGCACGGAGGCGCGGGAGACGGCGACACCCATTGCGATTTCGTACGCGTGCACCATATCGCGCAGCGCCGATGTGACCTCGGACGTATAGAGCTGGTCGATGTGGGCTTGGAGCTCGTCGGACGTTAGGCCGTCGAGGATTGCGCGCCGCTTGGCCTGTGGGCCTTCGTCCGATTCGTCGGTACCCATAAAACTTGCGAAGGTGGCCTGCTTGGGCCGCGGTGCGGGCGATGCAAAGTTGTGATCGAGTGCGTCCTGTACCGTGATGGGCTTGCCCCAAAGTGCAATGATGGACGAGGGGCTGAGCGGCCCTCGCGCCGTCGCCTGACGTTGCTCGCGCTGGGCAAGTCGGCCGATAATCCAGGCGCTGTTGCGCTTCACAAACGCTTCGATGCGCTCGCGACCGGCGCCGAGCGGTGCGCTGGCGTGGACCTCACCGCTCGATGTGACGCGTAGGTTGAAGTTCTTGACGCGTTTTTTGGTAACGATGACGGGCAAGGCCGTCCCATCCGGTCGAGATACGGAAATCGTAAATTGCTGCGTCAAAAGCGGTCCTTTGGGTTGGGGACGGGCCGGCATGTCGACCGTTCGGCATGCCGGCCCGCTCAAGGGATGTGAAACTAATAACGCTCAAAGAAGGCAAGCGCGTTGTCGCTGCAGAGCTTTTGCATCACGGTCTTGCCAAAGTGCTTGGAGAGCATGTTCTGGAACTCGGGCATCATGCTGGCATCGGAGAGGAAAGCGGGCACCGTGGCGCCGTCCCAGTCGCCGCCGAGCGCGATGACATCTTCGCCGCCCAGGTCGAGCCAGTGCTCGATATGGGCCGCCAGCTGGTCGAAGGTGACATCTGCAGCGGTCTTGTCGGTTGCGTCGTTGGAAAGGAACTCGCTGCAGTAGTTGAGGCCGACGATGCCGCCCATGTCGCGAATGGTGCGGAACTGGTCGTCGGTAAGGTTGCGCTTGACGCCGCAAACCGCACGGGAGTTGGAGTGGCTGGCGACGAAGGGACGCGTGGCGTGGGCGACAACCTCGTCAAAGCACTCATCGTTGAGGTGGGAGACGTCAAGCACCATGCCGGCGTGCTCCATCTGCGTAAGTGCCTCAATGCCGGCGGCGGTGAGGCCGGCGTGGGTATCGTGTCCGCTCGCGAGCGGCCCCTGCGCATTCCAGCTGAGTGACGACATAAGCACGCCCAAGCTCTTGAGCACTTCGATCAGCGCGGGGTCCTCGGCAAAGAACGTGGCGTTTTCGATGGTGTGGATGCAGGCGACCTTGCCGTCCTTGAGCGCAGGGCGAATGTCAGCGGCGCTGCGTACGTTGACCATGCGGTCGTGGTTGAGCATTGCCTGGCCGCTCATGTGCGCCATGATCTGCGCCTGGAAGCGCGCGGCGTGGGCGGTGGGAATCTCGTCGGGGACAAACGTGGCGAAGCACTGTGCCCACGGTGTGTTGCCGATCTTTGCGAGCGAGATGGCGCAGGCGTTGCCCTCGATGAGGTCGAAATCTTGCGGATGCGTTTCGTCGCCGGGGAAATAACCGTCGGTGCCGGCGGTAAAGCGCAGGTCGAGATCGAGCGTGGCCCAGCCGATGCGGTCGGCGGTGTCGCAGTGTAGGTCAAATATGGGATATGCCATGGTTCCTCCGGTTGCAGCGTTTCTTTGCAAACTGTCTTTGAATTGTATGACTAGGGTATAGTTAGCGCCATATGTTCATGGCGGCCCGCGTTGTGCGCCGCCCTTATCACGGAGGTTTCCATGTCCAACCAGGGCAAGAAGGTCAAGACTCATTATCGCGGCACGCTCGACGACGGCACGCAGTTCGATAGCTCCTACGATCGCGGCGAGCCGCTGGAGTTCACCTGCGGCGCCGGTCAGATGATCAAGGGCTTCGATGCCGCTGTTGTCGACATGCAGGTGGGCGAGAAGAAGACCGTGCACATTCCTGCTGCCGATGCCTACGGCGAGCGCAACCCCGAGATGGTCCTGACCTTCCCGGCCGAACAGGTTCCCAACATCGAGCAGATCGAGAAGGGCATGAAGCTCTTCCTGTCCACGCCGAGCGGTATGCCCGTCCCCGCCGTGGTCATCGATGTAACGCCCGAGGCCGTGACGCTCGACGCCAACCACGAGCTGGCCGGCAAGGATCTCAACTTTGATATCGAGCTCGTCGAGGTCGAGGGTTAGAGTATGCCTGAACGCTTGGTTTCGACGACATGCTTGGGAAATCTCAACGATCCGTCCTATGAACTCCTGCTTCGCCGGGAGCTGGGTGGTGTCTTTGAAGTTGACGAGCTGCTGCTCGATTGGGACCAGGCTGATGTATGCGCGTTTGTGGGCGTGACGGAGCTGGGGCGCACGGTCGATGTTCGGCTGGATTCCGCTGACGGCGGTCGTCTTGCCGACGGCGACGTGCTCGCCATCGACCGTTCGGGCATGGTGCCCGTGGCGGTTGTCGTGCGCCTGCGCAGCGCCGAGGTTTATTTGGTCGAAGTTGACCGCATGGACCCGATTGCGCTCGCGCATGCGTGCTGGGAGATCGGCAATATGCACGCTCCGCTTTTCCGAGGCGACTCGGACGAGCATACCGTGCGCATGTATACGCCGGTGCAGCCTGTTTTGGGCCGCATGCTCCGGGGTGTCGAGGGTGTTCGGCTCTCGGTGGTTACGCGCGAGCTCGATGCCAGTCGGCGCTTTGCGTCGAGCGCGGCGGATGTTGTCGTGAGTATGGCTCCCGACTTTACAATCGTAAAGGCGGCGCGTGGTTAACGCGCATATATGCAAGACGGACTTTGAGAGGCAACGATTCAAAGTCCGTCTTGCTGTTGATGAGATGTTTTGGGGGAAACATATGGGTCTTGAGGGAATCAAGCTGATCGCCTGCGATTTGGATGGCACGTTGCTGCATCCGGGGGAGCGCGAGCCGCGTTCCGAGGCCTTTGAGCTCATCGACGAGCTGCATCGTCGCGGTATCGTGTTTATGCCGGCGAGCGGCCGTCAATATGCGAGCTTGCGCTATCTGTTTGCCCCGGTGGCCGATGAGCTCGCCTATGTATGCGAAAACGGAGCCCTGGTGATGAACGAGGGGCATGCCGTTGTCAAGCGTTCCATAGAGCGTAGCCTTGCTATGGATATCGCGAATGCCGTGGTTGCGTATCCCCACGCCGACGTGACCCTTTCGTGCGAGGGGCACCTCTACACCATGAGCGGCAACGATGCGTTTGTTGACCACCTGCGTTATGAGGTCCACTGCGATGTGGCGGTGGTCGACCGTCCCGAGGACATCGACGAGGACGTCATTAAGATTGCCTTCCAGACGCCCGAGGTGGAGCAGCCGGCGGCCTTGGAGTATTTCGAGCGCCTCTTTAGCGACCGTGTCGACGTGATGACGTCGGGAACCGAGTGGACGGACTTTATCGGCTTTGGTTCGGGTAAGGGTTCCGCGCTTGCCGATTACGGTCGTGTCCTGGGTATTTCGCCCGATAAGATGATGGCGTTTGGCGATAACGAAAACGACCGCGACATGCTCAACGTCGTGGGCCATCCCTATCTGATGGAGAGCTGCAATCCCTCTATGCGTGGCATCAACGACCGCGTCCGTTACGTACGCACGGTCGAAGAGGAGCTGCGCCGCCTGCTCGCCGAGTAGATATATGTGGCATGCTTAGAAATCTACTTTTTTGCTGCAGAGTGCAGAAAGGTAGATTTTAAGGCATGTCCCAAAGGCTACTGGCAGTCGGGGCAGAGTCCCTCAAAGATGGTGTAGTGCGAGCTGACGCTCCATCCGATTTGCTCGGACGCCTTGGCGTCGAGCTGGGCATCGAAGGGAAGCGGTACGTCGATGACGCGGCTGCACGAGGTGCAGATGATATGCGCATGCGGCTCGATGGTGCGATCGAAGCGGCTCCCACCCGGTGTCTTAATAGAGAGAATATCCCCTGCGTCGGCTAAGAGATTGAGGTTGCGGTAGACCGTGCCGCGGCTGATCTTGTCATCCTGTTCGCGTACGGCGTTGTAGATTTCGTCGGCGGTGGGATGGTTATAGCTTTGGCGCACAGCGTCAAGAACCAGCTTTCGCTGCCTGGTATTCCTTCTTTGCACCGCCATACGCCTCGCCTCTTTTCTATCAACGGTCGTAGGTAAATGATACCGTATTTAGCACACAATACTAATAACGAGGAATGAAATCGTCTTCATTGGCAAGTGGGGCTCGGGTCTGGGCGTCTACGAGGCGAAAACGCGTTCCCATGCGCTCGTAGGAGGCATGAAGCGCCTCGAGATGAGACACGATGTTTGCCGGCGTGCCTTGTAGCTCCATCTCAACCGAGCCGTCTTCCATATTGCGCACCCAGCCGGTGAGGGAGCGCGCCTGCGCGAGGTTGGTGTTGGTGAAGCGGAAACCGACGCCCTGGACCTGCCCTTCCCACCGCAGGAAATAGCGCTGCGGGGCGTCTTGAGTGGCTTCGTCGCTTGCGAGCACGGTGAGCCTACGGCGCAGCTCGAGCTCGACGCCAGAGGGCTTTTGGGGTTCGCGGCCGCCGCCGGCGACGCCCGAGAAAAGCTTGTCGAAAAAACTCATCGCTAGGCCTGCTTGCCTGCGTCGGCCGGGAAGGCGATACCCGCCTGCTGACGCACGGCATCCATGATACGCAGCGACACGAGCGTGACATCGCGGTAGTGGCCAAGCTCGTGGCGTCCCGCTGGGGTCTCCCAAATCTCTTCCTTAACGTTATCGATGCCGCCGATAGCGGTGATAAAGTCTGCGAGTTCGTATTCCATAGTGTTGCACGATTTGGGCAGGTCGAGCACGCGGCCGTTGTCGCCCTGTTCGCGCGGTGCCTCGGTCGCCGAGCCGCGTACGACATCGCCGCGATAGTCGATGCGTACGTTACGGGGCGTGGACAGATGATCAATCTGGATGGTGCCGCGCTCACCTTCGATTTGCGAGGGCAGCAGATCGTTGGTGATCTTGGAATGCGCAAGCTCGACGGAAATGCGGCCTCCGCCATAGCTGGCGAGAATGGAGCCGCAACCGTCGATGGGGCCATGGGTGAGCTCTTGCGTTGAGGGATCGAGCAGCGTGGTCATGCTGGTGAGACCGGAGGGCATGCCGAAGATCTCGACCATGGGCTCGACGGTGTAGACGCCGATGTCCATGAGGGAACCCGATGCCATGTGGCAGTCGAAGATATTGGTGGCGCGCCCCGCGAGAACCTCGTTGTAGCGCGAAGAATACTTGCCAAAGCGCAATGAGGCGCGGCGGATGGGGGCGATCTCGCCCAGAGCGTCCTCAATGGCGTGGAAAGCGGGATCGTGAAGCGGGCGCATGGCCTCGAGGGCTACGACGCCCGCCGCCTCGGCTGCGCGAAAGACCTCGAGCGCTTGCGCCTCGGTGGCACAAAAAGGCTTTTCGACGATAACGTGCTTGCCGCCGGCGATACAGGCGAGCGCCTGCTCGTAGTGGAGCGCATTGGGGCTGCCGATGTAGACGGCGTCGACGTCGGCGGCTGCCGCAAGCTCATCGAGTGAAGTAAAGCTTCGCTCGCCACCGCGCTCGGCGGTAAAGGCAGCACCGCGATCGGCATCGCGTGAAAGCGTGCCCACAAACGCGGCTTGGTCATTGGCGTTGACGACTTGGATAAAGTCGTCGGTAATCATGGATGTGCCGATGGTCGCTATGCGCAGCATGTATCCCCCTCGTGCCGTTCGGTTTACAGGATGAGTGTAGCGCGAGGAGGCAGGAAATAGCGTGCGAAAACGCCGTTACAGGTCGCTCTCGTTAAAGCCAGTGTCGATATCGAGGTTGCTGCCGTCGGCCGCCGTGGTGGCAAGTTCGTCGCAGCGCTCGTTGAGCTCATGGCCGGCGTGGCCCTTAACCCAGATGAACTCCACTTTGTGCTTGCTCTTTGCGGTGAGCAGGCGCTCCCACAGATCGCGGTTCTTGACAGGTTGCTTGTTGGCGGTCTTCCAGCCGCGTTTTTTCCATCCGTCAATCCAGTGCTTGTTGAAGGCGTTGACGACGTACTGCGAATCGGAATGGACCTCGACCTCGCAGGGGCGGTTGAGCGCCTCGAGCGCCACGATAACCGCCATGAGTTCCATGCGGTTGTTGGTGGTCTTGGCGTAGCCGCGCGAAAGCTCGGAGGTAAAGGTCTTGCCGGCGGGGTTGGTGTATTTGAGCACGGCGCCGTAGCCGCCGCGTCCCGGATTTGATCGGGCCGAGCCGTCGGTATAGATGATGACCTTCACGGGCTTCCTTTCGTTGAGTGCGTTTCATGTGAGTGACCATTGTAGCGCCATGCCCGCCGGGGGCTAGCAATCTACGATTTCTACCCCGTCTTCCGACAGTTAGTTGGCATGGATGATGCGGTTGAGCTCGTCGAGGTATTGCTGCAAGAGGGGAGAGGGCTTGCGCTCGTCGTGCATGATATAGCCTACGTGCATCGTTGGGGCGTCTGCTAACGGGATCGATGCCATACCCCATTGCATTTCATTGGAGAGGACACCGGTCGACAGGGTGTAACCGTTCGACGTGATAAGTAAGTTAGTAAGTGTTCCGCGGTCCGAGATTCGTATGTTGCGGTCGCAAGGGATATAGCTAAAAGGTTCCTCGGCGTAATAGAAGGAGTTTGAGGCCCCCTGTTCAAAGCTGTAGCGCGTATAGGGCGTGAGGTCGGCAAGGGACAGCTGAGGGCGGCGTGCGAGCGGGTGGCGCTCGCTCACGAAGACGTGGACCGTCGCGTCGAAGAGGGGGTGGAAGCTCGCGCGCGCATCGGCGAAGGCCTTCTGCAGAACGCGGGCGTTAAAGTCATCCAGATACAGAATGCCGATATCGCTGCGAAACGCACGGACGTCATCGATGATCTGCGATGTGGTGGTCTCGCGCATGATGAACTCGAACTTGCTGTCACGGCAGCGCTCGACCACGTTGACAAAGGCCTCGACCGAAAAGGCGTAGTGCTGGGCGGAAATGGCGAGGCGGGCTTGCGGGGTGCCGCCGTCCTCGTAGCGCGCCTCGAGCATGTCGGCCTGCTCTACGACCTGGCGCGCATAGCCCAAAAGCTCGGTGCCATCGTTGGTGAGCGTGACGCCGCGGCTGGAGCGCGTAAAGATCTCCAGATGGAGCTCCTGCTCTAGGCTTTTGATGGCGTTTGAGATGTTGGACTGAGCGGTATAAAGGCGCTGAGCTGCGGCGTTGATTGAGCCGGACTCTGCCACGGCGATCAAAAAGCGAAGCTGCTGGAGGGTCATTGGCGCCCGTCCTTTCGATTGTTATCTATAAAACAGATAACAGATTAGCGCTTTTAAGTGATTGACCCGGGGAGACGATACTCGTACTATTCAAAACACACAAAGGCGGTAGGTAATTAAGCCAACTACGGAACCGGGACGCGAAAGGAGGCCTGCATATGAATTGCTTACCAAGACGAATGCCGGGCTCCTGTTTGCGCCCGTCGGCGTGATCAGGAGACAGCGAATTACTTCTCTCTTTTTATTTACTTTCGTTCGATCAAGGAGATCATCATGAGCCAGTTCATCAACAACCCCGAGCACGCCTTTGGTTTCGATACCCTGCAGCTGCACGTTGGCCAGGAGAGCGCCGATCCCGCATCCGACTCCCGTGCCGTGCCCATCTACCAGACCACGAGCTATGTGTTCCGCAACTCCCAGCACGCCGCCGACCGCTTTGGTCTTGCCGACGCCGGTAACATCTACGGCCGTCTGACCAACTCCACCCAGGGTGTCTTCGAGGACCGTATCGCCGCACTCGAGGGCGGCGTGGCAGGTCTTGCCGTCGCCTCCGGCGCTGCTGCCATCACCTATACCCTGCAGGCCCTTGCCCAGGCCGGTGACCACGTGGTGGCTCAGAAGACCATCTACGGTGGCTCCTACAACCTGCTGGAGCATACGCTCTCCCAGTTTGGCGTCGAGACCACGTTTGTCGATGCCCATAACCTGGAAGAGGTTGAGGGTGCCATCAAGGACAACACCACGGTCATCTATCTCGAGACGCTCGGCAACCCCAACTCTGACATCCCCAACATCGACGCCATCTCCGAGATTGCCAAGAAGCACGGTCTGCCGGTTGTTGTCGACAACACCTTCGGCACCCCGTATCTGTTCCGTCCGCTGGAGCATGGTGCCAACATCGTCGTTCATTCCGCAACCAAGTTCATCGGCGGCCACGGCACCTCGCTGGGTGGTGTGATCGTCGACGGCAGTAACTTCGATTGGAAGGCGAGCGGAAAGTACGCCCAGATCGCTGAGCCCAATCCCTCCTACCACGGTGTTTCGTTTGCCGAGGCTGCCGGTCCCGCGGCCTTCGCAACCTATGTCCGCGCTATCCTGCTGCGTGACGAGGGCGCTTGCATCAGCCCGTTCAACGCCTGGGTCCTGCTCCAGGGCACCGAGACTCTGTCGCTGCGCGTCGACCGCCATGTCGAGAACACCAAGAAGGTCGTTGAGTTCCTGGCTGGTGACAGCCACGTCGCCAAGGTGAACCACCCGAGCCTGCCTGAGCACCCCGATCACGAGCTCTATCAGAAGTACTTCCCCCGTGGCGGCGCCTCGATCTTTACCTTTGAGATCAAGGGCGGCCAGGAGACTGCATGGAAGTTCATCGATCACTTGCAGGTGTTCTCGCTGCTCGCCAACGTGGCCGACGTCAAGTCGCTCGTCGTACACCCGGCTACCACCACGCACTCCCAGCTCTCTGCTGAGGAGCTCGCCGAGCAGAACATCACACCCTCCACGATCCGTCTTTCTATCGGTACCGAGAACGCCGAGGACATCATTTGGGACCTGAAGCAGGCCTTTGCCGCACTGGACGAGTAGGGCGACTTGTGCAAGGACCCCTTGCGACTCGATAGGTATAACTGCATAAAATGCCTGCTCAAGGCGTCTGCGCAAGCAATGGTTGCACAGACGCCTTTTTTGCATAGAGAGGGTGCAAAAACAGGGTTTTTGACACGCTTTATGCATTCGAGTTATGGAAAACTCCTGTTGAGAGGATGTGAGTTTTACGCAATTGACGTGCACCTTTTGAGAAAAACCGCAGGTCGCGATTTGCTCGGGGTACTATGCAGCGCGATCGAATCACACGCAGCTTAAACGCAGCAAAAACGTACTACGGAGGTTTCCAGCTACATGAGGATCGATTCACGAAAACCGAAAGCCGCCGCCCTTTCCGCCGCTCTGACCGTGGCACTTTTGGCGGGCGCCGGCGCAACTGATGCCCACGCGGCAACACTATCCGATACGGTCGGATCTACGCCGTCCGAGGCGACGCTGGTGCAGCCCGTCGACTACCGCGGCGACGGTTATGGCTCTATGCAGGAGTGGAACGCCTCGATGGGGGCAAAGCGCGATTCCCTGGAGATGCGCGCTCAGATCATTATGAACATGTACGGTGACTATGCCACCGATGACGAGCGCACTGTGTTGCAGGGTTGCATCGACGGTGCGGGCAACCTGTTGACGATGGAGGAGGTCGACGCCAAGTCGACCGAGCTCGACGAGCTTCGCTCCACGCTTGAGGATGCCAAGCGCGAGGCGCTCGAGGCTGCCGCAGCCGAAGCCGAGGCCGCTGAGGCCGTTCAGGCTTCGTATTACAACGCCGGCTCCGGCTCGTCTTACACGTCTGCTGCGTATTACGCGAACGGCTCGGGTCTGACGCGCTCGAGCGGCGTCAATAACTATAACGGCCGCCGCGAGACTTATTACAGCAGCAACGTGTTGTATCACCACCGCACGGGCGAATGGACGCAGGATTCCGAGGGCTTTTGGCGCGATTCCGATGGCTACTACGTCGTTGCCGCGGGCGATAAGGCCCAGGGCTCGACTTTTACGGGCTCTAAGGGCGAGTGCAAGGTCTACGATTCGGGCTGCGCGGCCGGAACGACCGATTACTACACCGGTTGGTAATCTGTACGGATCGATTGCATATGACAGACGGGCGTCTTTACCGAGCTTTCGGGCAACGTAAGGACGCCCGTTTTATATGTGCATTTGGGCTAACAGAACCCTTACCGTGGCGCTACGCTGGGCATATGGGCGCGGGGCACACTAAGTCATGAGAAACAAGGTCGTTCCCGTGGAGGAAGTGGTCTCATGAACGCTCGAGATGTCGCTATTGCCACCGTCGCGCTTGCGCTTGGTTGCCTTGGCCCTACGGCCGCACTCGTCGCGGGTATGCAGGGGTCTTGTGGAGCTGCCTCTATCGTGGTCGGCGCGTTGGTCGCGGCCGCGCTGCTGGGAAGTGCGGGTGTAGCCCTTTGTCGCGACGATGAGGGCCAGGCCTCGGAGCCGCAGCTCTAACCGTCGGGACATCGACTACTGGTTATAGATGAAGATGAAAGCCGCCGTAAGGGGAGTGCCCTTGCGGCGGCTTTACTGTTGAGTCTGTTGACGTGGTGAGCCGGGCGCTACCAGCTTGCCTCGATATCGCGAATGCGCTGATAGAGCCATTCGTTCTGCGGTGCCTGGATATCGTGCTTGGCCGCCAGACGGCAGATGGTGCCGGCGAACTCCTCGACCTCGGTTTTGCGCCGCGCGACGCGGTCTTGCGCCATCGAGGGCATACCGGCGGGGTCGATTCCCTCGATGAGATGCACCATCTGCGTCAGGTCTGCCTCGGTCAGCTCAATGCCCTCGGCGTTGGCGACCGCAAGCGTTTCGCGCATGGCGGAAACAAAGCAGCGACGCTGCTCGGAGCCCGGCTCCGTGGCGCTTCCGTAGGTCCCGCCATAGGCCATGCAGGTCTGGTTGATGCCGTCGTTGAGCATGAGTTTGGCCCACATGCGGTGCGCAATGTCGCTCTCGACGGTATGGGCGATGCCGCAGCGCGTGTAGAGCTCGTCGATTGCGGTGATGGTTGCGGGATCCGTACCGGCCGCCGCGCCAAAGCGGATTTCGCCCGTGTTGGTAAAGGTGAGCTCTCCGTTGAGGAACACGGCGTCCATACCCTGGCAAATACCAAGAACGGTATGCTCCCAGCCAAAGCGCTCGGCAATCTTTTGCTCGCTTGTGATGCCGTTGCACAGCGAGGCGATGAGCGTGTTGGGTCCCACGACGCGCTCCATGGTCTTGAGTGCTTGGTCGAGACCCGTCGTCTTGACCGTCAGGATGACCAGATCGGCAGGCGTTGCCTTGCTGGCGCGGACGGACGTGAGGTCGCAGGGCTCGCCGTTGACCGTAAGGGCGTCGCCTGCGTGACGCTCGAAACGGGCGTCGTCCATAATGTATTCGACGGCATCGTTGCCGAGCGTCTTGGCAATCATGCTGCCGTAGAGCAGGCCCACGCCGCCCTTGCCGATAAAGGCGACCTTGTTGATCTGCATGTGAATCATCTCCCCATATAAAAGGCGCCCGCGTAAGGGGCGCCTGATGGATTGTATGCTGCCAGGGTGATTGGTGGGTGCGCGGAGTGACTGTTATGAAAAAGAAACGTTTGCCTGGACGCTACGCTGCAGGGCAGACCGCGAAAACGCGTGCGGGATATCCAACGCCATCGCGCACCTTGGGGAAGGCGCAGAAGATGACGGCGCCTGTGGCGGGAAGCTCGTCCAGATGGTCCATGACCTCGATCTGGTAACGGTCGACCGAGAGGATGTATTGTTCGCCGGGATAGGGGTAGGCGTCCTCACGTGTGGTCACGCTTGGCTCCTTTCATCGGGCTTTTTGCTGATGTTAAAGCGGTGTCGTGACGGCTCGATTTCTGCTGCGTTACGATACGTTCTCGATTGCGATTCCACGATGTTTCGGCCGCGTGACCATTGTGTTTCGCCTTGCCGGGGCGCTGATGGCGAAGGGAGGGGCCGTGCAATACCGCGTTGACCCCAAAAGTGGTAACCGAATATCCGCTCTGGGCCTAGGCTGCATGAGATTTCCTGGTGCGCCGGGACACCCCGATGCGAAAACGGCCGATGCTATCATTTCCCGTGCGGTGGAACAGGGGATTAATTATCTGGATACTGCCTACCTTTATCCCGGTAACGAGGCGTGCGTGGGCGCCTCACTTGAGCGCTTGGGGCTGCGCGACCGGGTGTTGCTGGCGACTAAGTTGCCGCACGCTTCGTGCAAATGTGCGGAGGATTTCGACCGCTTTTTTGACGAGCAGCTGCACCGCCTGCGAACCGACCATATCGACTATTATCTCATGCACAACATCACCTCGCCCGCCCAGTGGGAGCGCGTGGTGGCGTTGGGCATCGAGGACTGGATTGCGCACCAAAATGCTGCGGGGCGTATTCGCCAGATAGGTTTTTCGTATCACGGCAGTGCGGCGGACTTCCTGACGATGCTCGACGCGTATGACTGGGATTTTTGCCAGATTCAGTACAACTATGCCGGGGAGCGTTATCAAGCGGGAACGGCAGGACTCACGGCGGCTGCGGAGCGCGGGCTCGCGGTGTTTGTGATGGAGCCGCTGCTGGGCGGGCGTTTAGCGGGCAAGCTGCCGCCGCGGGCCCGCGCTGTGCTCGAGAGCGCCCGTGACCCGCATTTGCGCACCCCTGCCGCCTGGGGGCTTTCGTGGGTGTGGAACCATCCCCAGGTGACGATGCTGCTTTCGGGCATGACCGATACCGCGCAAGTGGATGAGAACGCGGCGTTGGCCGATCGGGCCCTGCCGGATTCGATGACAGTTACTCAGCTCGATGCCATCGCACGCGTGCTGACGGAGTTTGAAAAATCGAATCGCGTGCCCTGCACGGGATGTGGCTATTGCATGCCATGTCCTAAAGGCATCAATATCCCTGGATGTTTTGCCGCCTACAACGCAAGCTATGCGCACAGCTGGTTTACGGGTCTATCGCAGTACTTTACGGCGAGCGCGGTGCGCACAAGCGAGCCCAAGTTGGTGAGCAATTGCGTCAAATGCGGCAAATGCGCGCGGCACTGCCCGCAGCACATCGATATCCCCGGACGTTTGGACGACGTACGCCGCCGTTTTCAACCTGGCCCCGTGACGGCGGTGCTCAAGGCCTTCGGCAAAACGCGCCCCTCATGACCCTTTTATAACTTGCGGTGGAATAGTTCCTGTTTGCGGCAGAATAAGGCACCAACAGGAACTATTTCACCGCAACTGATGAGGGGGAGCTGGAGATGCTGACGATTGGATGTCATCTTTCGACGACGAAGGGCTATCGGGCGATGGGGGAGACGGCGCTGTCCATCGGTGCCAATACCTTTGCATTCTTTACGCGCAACCCGCGTGGCGGCAAGGCGAAAGACCTTGACATGGATGATGTGGCGGCCCTGCGTGACCTCATGGCGCAAAATGATTTTGGCCCACTCGTGGCGCATGCCCCCTATACCTATAACCCCTGCTCGGCCAAAGAGCGGGCGCGCGAGTTTGCCCTGGAGGCCATGGCAGAGGATCTGCGGCGCATGGAAGCGCTGCCCGGCAACTACTACAACTTCCATCCCGGTGCGCATGTGGGGCAGGGCCCCGACGCTGGCATTCAGATGATCATCGACACCCTGTGCCAGGTGATGTTTGAGGGGCAGCAGACGATGGTGTTGCTCGAGACCATGGCCGGCAAGGGCACCGAGGTGGGCCGTAACTTTGAGGAGCTGGCGCGCATCATCGAGGGCGTTGCCGACAGGTGCCCCGAGCTGTCGACCAAGCTGGGCGTTTGCCTGGACACCTGCCATGTAAATGACGCCGGCTATGATATCGTCCGCGATCTTGACGGCGTGCTCGACGAGTTCGATCGCGTGGTGGGTATCGAGCGCCTGCGCGCCGTGCATATCAATGACTCCAAGAACCCCTGCGGTGCCCATAAGGATCGCCATGAGTGCATCGGTAAGGGCTACCTGGGTAGTGAGGAGTTTGGCGGCGGTATGCAGGTTATGCAGAATATTGTATCGAATGGCCGTTTGCGTTCATTGCCATTTATTTTGGAGACACCGAACGAACTTGCAGGTTATGCGGCTGAAATCAAACTGTTAAGGTTATTGCAGCAGTAATGACTGTTGCTAAGTGGAGTGTTCCATTCACGTTATGGGTTTGTTTCAATCAGTTTTCTGATTGCAGATTCGTAATTCCGGGTGCATAATAGCCAACAGTTTTTGCAGACCTCTGAATCAAACGGGGTCACCGGAAGGAGACTGATTATGAAGCTCAAGAAGCTTGGCGCATTTGCAGCCACGGGCGCCATGGCGCTCGCCCTCGCACTGACGGGCTGTGGTTCGTCCAACGCCACCTCTGGTTCCGATGCCGGTTCCAGCAGCTCTGACAACGCGAAGGTCGAGAAGGTCGACGGCTCCAAGGAGTATGCACTCGTCAAGGACGGTACGCTCACCGTCGGCACCTCTGCCGAGTACGCGCCGTTTGAGTACAAGGACGACAATGGCGACTACCAGGGCTTTGACCTTGAACTCATCAAGGCTATCGGTGACAAGCTGGGTCTGGATGTCGAGTACGTCAACAACGACTTCGACACACTCGTCCCCGGCGTTGCTTCGGGCGCCAAGTACGACGTCGCCATTGCGGCTATCACTGACACGCCCGAGCGTGAGAAGGAAGTCACTTTCTCCGACTCTTACTATATGGACGATCAGGCTATCGTGACCAAGGTCGATAACGCCGACATTACGGCCGATAACTATAGTGAGAAGCTCAACAATGCCGACGCCACGATCATCGTTCAGTCCGGTTCGACTGCCGAGGCCTTTGCTCAGGAGAACTTCCCCAAGGCCAAGATCGTTCCCTATAAGGACGCTACCGAGTGCTTCAGCGCCCTGCAGTCCGACAAGGGTGACGCCGTGGTCACCAACCGCTCCGTTGCCAGCCAGCTGACCGCCGAGCAGTTCAACACCTGCCAGACCATCAAGCAGATCAGCACCGGCGAGGAGTACGCCATCGCCATCAACCAGGGCAACACCAAGCTCAAGGACGACATCAACCAGGCCATCAAGGACCTGACCGACGACGGTACCGTTGACGCCCTCATGGCTAAGTACAACATCAAGTAAATTAATGCTTGATTGCGTGCGGGCCCTTTCCGTTTTGGCGGAGAGGGCTTTTGCGTTTCTTGAACGGGCGTCGTCCCGTCCCGTAATGTCGGCAACTTATACGTTAGGAGCCACCTTGTCTCGATTGAACCAAGGAGCCATGGGCAAGAGCCATCCACTGCCCTCGATGCTCCAAAAGCTAGCCTGCGCCCTGGCTGTGGCGCTCGCTTTGGTGTGCGTGGGGACAGCCGTGCCTTCGACCGCCCAGGCGCTCGAGACCGCAAAGATCACTGCGCGTCCCAACACCGGTTCGGGCAGCGCTGTGGTCGGCGGCACCGAGACGCGCATTACCTGGGAAGTTCAGGCCGATGCCGACGAGGAGCTGAGCGGTCTTTCGCTGACGTTTGTCGATGGCACGACCTTTGGTGCGGACGACACACGTCTGACGATGCTCTCGGGCGATGACCTTATGGACCGTACGCCCATGAAGCCCACGTGCAAGGCTGACGGCCAGACGCTCAAGATCGACTTTGGCGAGACGGCGCCTGCCGGCGGCTTTTTCCGTGTCGAGGTTTACGGCGTGACGTTTCCCGTCGAGGGCGGCGATGAGGCCTTCAGCGGCACCTATACGCTCGCCGACGGTTCGACCAAGAAGATTTCCAAGATTCCTTCCGTCGAGATTAAGGGCGTGACGGCATTCGATAACTTCCTGGCCGATCTTAAGGAGCAGCCGTGGGTCGAGGCATGGAATTCCAACATGTTCCTTCGCCTGTTCCTGAACCCGGTCATTTTGGTCCAGAGCCTGCCGATCGTCTTCAAAGGCTTCCTCATGTCGCTCTCGATCGTGCTCGTGGCGTTTCCGCTGGCAATTCCCTTTGGCTTTGCCTTGTCGCTCATGCGCATCTCCAAGTCGCGCATCCTGCGTTGCCTTGCCGGTATCTATGTGAATATCATTCGTGGTACGCCGGCGTTCCTGCAGATCTATATCGCGTTCTTCGGTCTGCCGCTGGCCGGCGTCAAGGTGGATGACTATGTCCTGGGCGTCATCGTCATGGCCATGAACTCGTCTGCGTATCTGTGCGAGATCTTCCGTGCCGGCATCCAGTCGATTCCCAAGGGCCAAAACGAGGCCGCTCGCTCGCTGGGCATGAATGCCTTCCAGACACTGCTCTACGTTATGATTCCGCAGACGTTCCGCAATGTTTTGCCTACGCTGACTAGCGAGTTTATCCTGCTCTACAAGGATACGTCGCTGCTCGCCGCAGTGGGTGTGGTCGAGATCGTCATGAACGCCCGAACCATCGTGGCCACGACGGGCTCCATTACGCCGTATGTGGTTGCCGCCCTGTTCTATCTGGTCATTACCCTGCCACTTGCTCGCTTGGTGAGCGGTCTTGAGGCGAGGCTTCTGGGGACGGCCGAAACCAAGAAGAAACGTCCCGCCAAGAGTGCCGGACAGGTTGTCGCGACGCCCGCCGATCATATCGCCGGTCTGTAAGGAGGTCCTAGCATGAGTGAAGCGAATTCCAACGAGGTCGTTGTTAGCATCAAGAACCTCCAGAAGGCCTTTGGCGATAACGTCGTTCTGCGCGATATCGATCTGGATGTGCACAAGGGCGAGGTCGTCGTGGTCCTGGGCCCCTCGGGCTCGGGCAAGTCGACGATGCTGCGCTGCATCAATCGCCTGGAGCACCCCACGAGCGGCTCGATTGTCGTTGAGGGCGTGGATGTGTGCGCCAAAGGCGTCGACCTCAATAAGGTACGTACGCACTTGGGCATGGTGTTCCAGCAGTTCAATCTGTTCCCGCATCTGTCGGTCAAAAAGAACGTCATGCTTGCGCAGCAAAAGGTGCTCAAGCGCAGCAAGGAAGAGGCAGAGAAGAACGCCGTCGAGGAGCTGACCAAGGTTGGCTTGGCCGAGCGCATCGATTTTATGCCAAGCCAGCTTTCGGGTGGCCAGCAGCAGCGCGTGGCCATCGCCCGCGCCCTGTCGATGAATCCGCACGTGATGCTCTTTGACGAGGCCACGTCGGCGCTCGACCCCGAGCTCGTCCGCGACGTTTTGGGCGTTATGCGCGATCTGGCCCGCGACGGCATGACCATGATCGTCGTGACCCACGAGATGGGCTTTGCCCGCGATGTTGCCGACCGCGTCGTCTTTATGGACGGCGGCGTTATCGTGGAAGAGGGCACGCCGAGCGAGGTCTTCGACCATCCCAAGAGCGAGCGCACCAAGGCGTTTTTGGGCAATATCTCGTAGCTGCTTTGCGGTGCTATCGTTGTAGAAAGCGGGGGCTGGATTGGATCCAGCCCCCGCTTTTGTTGGGGCGCGAATGCGTATTGTCGTGACTTACCTTCGTCGGGCCCGTGTCGCCGCTAGGCCAGCTCGGCGCCAAGGGCACGGCAGGCAGCCTCGGCCTCATCGTCGGGGGCATCGTAGCAGATGGCGGAATCGACGACGTTGACACCCGCCTCGTCGGCGTCTGCCTTCCAGTTGTCCATCCATTCGCCCTCGGCCCACGAATAGGAGCCAAAGAGGACGACCTTCTTGTCGCCGAGGGTCTCCTTGACCTCGTCCCACATAGGCTGAAACTCGTCATACTCAAGCTCCTCGGAGCCCATGGCGGGGCAGCCGAAGGCGAAGGCGTCATAGTTGGCCACCTTGTCGGCGGAGAAGTCGGCGCAGGAGATGACCTCTGCCTCGGCTCCGGCTGACGTTGCGCCCTCGGCGACGAAGTTGGCCATGGCCTCGGTGTTACCCGTACCGCTCCAGTAGACGACGGCGATCTTGCTCATGTTGAGTCCTTTCGGTTGTGCGGCGTAGCGTCGCGGTTTGTACGTTCTATCGGGTCGCCTGGGCAAGTTGCGCCAGGCTGTAGCCCTGCTGATAGACATAGGTGAGGTGTTGCGTGCAAGCGCGGTAGGAGTCGAACGTCGTAAGCGCTTGCTCGACATTTGTGTAGACCTTCCAAGCTCCAAAGACCTTGTAGTTCTCGCCATGCTGGACGATGAACTCGTGGACATCTTCGTAGGGGTAGCCCAAAAAGTAGCCAATTTCGTGGGGGAACTCGCAGGTGCAGTCATTGCCGCAGTTGGCTTGATGGTCCAATGTGCATCGGGTTTGGTCGCAAGCACATTCCGCGGCGTTTTTACTCGCGAGCGTAATGCGTGATGCCAGGTGTGCAAGGCATATTGGCAGATTGTCGGTGTCGTAGCCCTCCTTGGCGAGCGCCGTTTTGGCGCGCGGGTCCGCTAGGTAGGTAGCGAGGCGATCGGGCCGATACGCGTACACGAGCGCTCCGCAAGGCCGCCAGACCAAAACGCTCAGGTGGATGCCGAGCGGATCGAGCTCGTGATTGCACTGGGCAATAACGTTGAGCAGGCGTAGTCGGCGATCTTCAATCGGTGGCGTCGCGCTTGAACCATCCTGATGGGCGTAGACGCCGGGATAGGTAAAGAGCGATGCTGGCTTGATGCCTGCGAGCGTGGGGGAGCAGTTGCGCACGACTGCCGCCTGAAACGTATGGATGTCTATGGTTCGAGTCATGGTGCCCTGTCCGTCCTTTGAGTTAACACAGGATAACTTATACACGAAAGTAAGCCTTGGTCAACAAAAAAGTTCGAATAGGAAAACTAATTGACCGAACTGACACGAGTTTGGGGTAGGATGGTGACACCCCACGGGGGTATCTCTGAAATAGACTACTGGAAGGGGGGGCGCATGGAAGATCTGCTTAACCCTGCGAATATCATCGTAGTGGCCATAATTGCCATCGGCATGTTCTTTGGGTTGCGTCGCATTGTCGCTTCGACACATGGAAAGAGCTGCTGCAGTGATGGCGCGAGCGGCAGGAAGGCCAAGAGGGTTGCGGTGGTCGATACCGACGAGTCACACTACCCTCACTGCGATGAGTTGCTTATTGGCGGCATGAGCTGCGATGGCTGCGCTCGAAACGTCGAGGATGCCCTCAATGCGCTGAATGGCGTGTGGGCAACGGTAACGTTTGCGGACCACACGGCGCATGTGCGCTCAAAGCATCCGATTGACCGCGAGGCGCTTGAGGACGCGGTGAGGGACGCTGGCTATTACGTCATGAAATTGTAGATGTCGCCCTCTCCAATGGATACCGGCCTCCTGCCCATTGGGACCATCGACGTCCTAAAATTTGCGCAAAAACAACTCGCAGAAGCGGCAAAAGTGGATTTTGGTGACGGTTTGGGCGTAATTCGTGACCAATCGAGCATCCGCTATTCTGTCAGAAAGATTACTGCTGTAAATTATATGCTGATTATTGCTGTGCCCAGATTGCAATTAACCGTGGACAGAAATGAAGAATGCTAAAGCTGGGTTTTAGGACAGGGGGGCTATAGCCTTATGAGACGAGTGGGAACACTTGGCTTGGTGGCAGCGCTTGCCGCTATCTTGGTATCGCCGCTGCCGGCGCACGCCGAAGACGCTTCGAGTGCCGTTATCTACAATGCGGGAAATGGGTATTCCTTTGAGAAGCTCTCGCATCCTACGGTAGGAACGTCGCAGCCGGATGGCATTGTCGACTACCAGGGTGACGGCGCCGTTGCCGTTCCGGGCGCCGACGGTAACACGGCCAACAATGAAGGCGATCGCGGCCAGAGCTACACTTGGGCGGCTGCGAGCTATGGTGACTGGCTTTATGTGGGCACCTGCTATGCGGCGATGGGCAACACGCTTACGCTCATGAACGGTACGCTGGGCGATTCCTTTGATGCCGAGACCATGCGCCTGACGCTGGAGGCCATGTTTAACGGTACCTTCTTCTATGGACAGCAGAAGGAGGACGGCACGGCCGACAAGGACAGCGGCGGCATCTTGGTCAAGATCAATACCAAGACCGGTGAGACCAAGCTGCTACTCTCTGAATCGCTCAACGGCGTTGGTCCTTTGTTCCGTAATGCCGTGAGCTATAAGGGCAAGCTCTATTTCTGCGGCAGCGTCAGGACCAATGGCGGCAAAAGCGGTCTGCCCGCTGTATACGAGATCGATCCTAAGACGGATGAGTACAAAGTTGTCTATCAGGGCCTTTCGAGCATGCAGGATTACGGTGCCGCCTACAAGCAGGGCATTTCTACCGGTATCCGCGGCATGTGCGTTCATGATGGCCAGCTCGTCATCAGTAATGTGGGTAAAGACGCGAACGGTAATTTTGTGTCGACAATCCTGACGTCGTCTGACCCCTCGAAGGGCCAGGGCAGCTTCACCGAGATTGCTAACTCGGAGACGCTGTTTAACTATCCGGCGATTCGCTATCAGGACAGCATCTACGGCGGCGCCATTTGGGATATGGTCTCGTACAATGGCCATCTCTATGCGACCATCTGCACCGGTACGCCCGAGAACGCTCCCGATGATAATTCCATGCAGTCGTTTGCCATGGTCCGTGGCGACAAGAACGCCGACGGCAGCTATTCGTGGACTCCCATTGTTGGCGATCAGGAGACGGACGGTGCAAAGTACTGCTTTGGCATCGATCCTGCCCGTACCCGTTCTGGCGCTGCTAACCTCATCGTCTACAACGACTACCTCTATATCGGTGAATACAACGACGAGGAGATTGCTCTCGAGCGCATCCTGTTCAACAAATCCAACACCGAAGAGGGCGGCAAGAGCGGCATGGGCGGCGTTGACTGCTCGTTTGTGAATGCCAATCTTGAGCAGTCGGTCAACATCTATCGCATGGACAAGGACGAGAACATGGAGCTCGTCGTTGGCGATTCCACCGACATGTTCCCCGAGGGCGGTATTTCCGGCCTGGCTTCGGGCTTTGGCCGAAACGAGAACCAGTACATTTGGCGCATGCAGAAGTTCGACGGCAAGCTATATATCGGTACTTTTGATACTGCGAGCCTGCTTGAGCCGATCGGCCAGTTCTCCAATGGCGACATTATCGATATGACGCCCGAGGAGTGGAACTCTCAGGTTCAGCGCCTTAGGGACCTGCTCGATCACCTGCTCGACAAGAAATCGCCTGACGACCCCATCGTTCCCGTGAACACGCTTGCGGACGATGATTCAAACGAGGCCGTCGAGGTCGATGACGAGAAGACCGAGGTTGCTAAGGGCTTTGGCGATCTGAGCGATGCGTTGGATGAGGCCGCGGGCGATCTTTGCGATCAGGCCGCGACGATGTCCGCGGACGTTGAAGACGACGCTGCTTATGTTCAGAAAATCGATAGCGAGATTGCGTACTTCAAGTCTTTTGCCGATCAGTATCAGGACATGCTCGATAGCTATGAGAGCCTGAAGCAGCAGTACGAGGATGCCTATGGCACCGAGCTGCCGAGCGATATTCAAGATGCGCTCGATAAGCTGCTGAGCGAGGAGAACCTCAAGAAGCTGCAGAGCGTGCTTACGTGCATGTATTACCTTCGCGATGCCGAGCGTGGCTTTGATATGTATGTGACCGAGGACGGCGTGAACTTTACGACGCTGACGACCAATGGCTTTAACGATCCGTATAACCATGGTCTGCGCACCTTTGCGGTGACCAACCAGGGTCTGTGCCTCGGTACCGCCAACCCGTTCTATGGCTGCCAGGTTTGGATCCAGCGCAAGGAGAATTCGGAGAATCCGATTGATCCCGGTGCTCCGGATCCGACGGAACCCACCGATCCTTCGCAGCCGGGTGGCGGCGATCAGCCTGGTGGCAGCCAGACGGGCGGCAACGACCAGCCGAGCAACACCACGACCACCGTCACGACGACCACTAAGAAGACTCCGAAGGACGGCTCACTGCCTCACGCTGGCGACTCGACCCTCACGCTGGTCTTGGGATTGCTGGTTGCAGCTGCTGCAGTGCTTGGCATTGCTCTCGTCTTGCGCAAGCGTTCTCGTCGCTAGGCTCGACCACGCAGCTCGATGCCTTGGATATCGTCGAAGTTGATGGCGATGTCCCTGAGTTTGAGCAGCTTGAATGCGGGTAACACTTCGTCGAGAATGCCCGTGCGGCTACGATAGCCGTACGTATCGTAATAGGTGACGCGGACCAGGTCGCCACGTTTGAGGCCCTCGAGCTTTTTCGAAAGCTCGAGGGCTTTTTCTTCCGTGAGCTCGCATTTTGGTTCGACGGTGATCTCTTGTTTGCGCACGAGCTCGTAGTATCCCGTGAGGGCGGCAAAGGGCATAAACTGCGCGGCACGGCCGGCACGGACGGCGCCGTTAGCGGTGAGCTTGGGGTCGGCGGAGCGACGTCTTCCCTCGGGGTTCGCTAGGCGTTCAAAAGGTGTCGGTGGCCGCATCGGCTGTTGTTGGGGCTTAGGCACGGTGTCCTCCTACCTGATCGTTGCGTTCGCGTGCGGTGGCACCGGCGGTAAAGCTTAGCCCCTTGACGAGCGCGTTTTTGCCGTATTTGTCCTTTACGGCCAGGACGGCACGGGCCAGCTCGCGCTCGCGCTTATCGGCCTCGATATCGCTGAACAGATCGATGGTGGCAAATTCCTCGGGCATGAGGTTGCCAAATCCCAAGTTGATGCGCTTGACCGGTCGTTTGGGATCGACGGTCTGCGCCCAGAGCTCGTCGAAATAGCCCATGATCTTCTTAAACGAATTGGTGCGCTCGGGCAGCTTGCGCGAGGCGTTGGAGTGCGCAAAGAGCGCGGCATAGCCACCACGCGGCTTGCCGCCATGCTCTCCCACAAAGATGCCATCGATTGCCTGCGCTTCGCGCACCAGGCGACGCCTTTCGTCATCTCGCTGGACGGGTTTCGGTGCACGGGGCGCGAGCTCGGGGCCGTCGGTCGCTGCGGGCTCGATACCCGAGGTGCTCGAGCGCAGGTGCCCGCATCCGTCCACATACTGCGCCGTGCCGCTGGCGTCGAGCCGGCGGATGTCGGCCCGCTCGCTCGCGTAACCCACAAAGAGCGAGATGTTGTCGCACACCACGTGTTTGTCGATCAAGTCCAGCACGGCCGCATCGACCATTTCGCGCAAGACGGTGTAGGCCTGCTCGTAGGCATAGCCCTTCGAGAGCACCTGTCCCGTGGTGGTCGAGGTCGCCTGCGGGCGATAAGCTTGGATATCGGCGATGGTTGTCGGCTCGCGCCCGAAGGCGTGGTCGATGAGATATTCGGCATTGACGCCGAGTTCGTCGTAGAGCAGGTTCTCGTCGAGTGCGGCGACGCCCATCAGGTCGTAGACGCCGTATTTTTCGAGGCGGGCTGCCACGCCGGGGCCGATGCCCCAGATATCGGTGATGGGACGATGGGGCCAAATCTCCTCGCGAAAGGTCTCGTCGTCGAGTATACCGATGCGGCTGGGTACGTGCTTGGCGGTGATGTCGAGTGCTACCTTGGCCTGGAATAGGTTGGGGCCGATGCCGACCGTTGCCGTGATGCCCGTGCGCCCCAAGACCTCGTCGCGCAGCGTGCAGGCGAACCCTTCCGCATCGGTGTGATAGAGGTCCAGATAGGGCGTCACGTCGATAAAGCATTCGTCGATGGAGTAGACGTGAATGTCTTGCGGACTCACGTATTCCAGATAGATGCCGTAGATTTTCGCCGACACCTCCATGTAGTGCTGCATGCGCGGTACGGCCTTGATGCAGTCGATGCCGTCGGGAATTTCGAACAGACGGCAGCGGTTGTGTATCCCGAGGTCCTTCATGGCTTGTGTGATGGCGAGGCAGATGGTCGTGCGTCCGCGCGATTCGTCGGCAACGACCAGGTTGGTGGTGAGCGGATCGAGCCCACGATCGACGCACTCGACGCTGGCATAAAACGTCTTGAGGTCGATGCAGATGTAGGTGTGCTGCTCGTGCGCCATCCGTGCCCTTCCATCAAACACATGTTCTTATCGAATATCTGTTCGATAATACCCACTTGCGCGGACATCGTCAAAGCCTGACCCTTTTTGGCAGATATGGTCGTGTGGTTGCATCGGGTTTTTAACGCAGCTCTAAAGAGCGCGAAACAGCTCGGAAAAGCTCCCTTCGTAGCATGGGCATAACGACTGATGTCACCTACATGCACGGAAGGGTTGTGGGAAAGATGGTCAATTATGGGTTTGGTATGCCGACGCGCCTTGTTGCGGATGGAGATGTGGCTCGCTGGTGCGGACGATTGGTTGCTCACTACGGCGGCACCAAGGCGCTGGTGGTGCTGGGCGGTGACAAACATACGCACGATGAGCTTGTCTCGGCGGCGCTCGGCTCGCTTGATCGAGCTCTGCTCGAGCGCGTGCTTTTTCGCTGCGGCTCGGTTGAGGGCGACGGGGAAGACGAGCTGATCGACGAAGCCGTGGCCCTGGCGACCGACGAAGGCGTGGACTTTGTCTTGGCGATTGGCGATGCCGATACTGCCGGCTTTGCGCGCGAACTCGCGCGTCGCATGGCCGCGCTCGATACCGGCGACGACGGTTTCGTTCCCTACGGTTGCATTGTCTCGGAGGGCAAAGTGCCCGAGGCCGTTGGCGCCGGCGAGGTTCCCGTTTTTGCCATCATCGCGCCCGAACTGCTGGAGGGCATCGGGTCTCCTCTGCGTGAGTTGCTCGGTAGCGTCTGCGCTGCGGCCTAATATTTGGCATAAAGGGATAGGTTATTTTTGATTGGTAAAGCGTTTGACCTG
>UQYE01000027.1:0-27253 GCA_900545145.1 uncultured Collinsella sp.
CCCAGGAGTTTGTTAACGCGCTGAACATGGTGATGTAGCGTATGGCGGCGTTCGGGCCAAGGTAAAAATCAGGGGGCACAGAACGGTGTCCTGCGCCCCTCGTCGAGCCGATGTGTCCAAAAGGGTCGGCTTGCCTATTCGCTGTCGTCCCCAGCGTTTTCGCGTTCGCTGGCAAGCATTGCTGCGCCGGCGACTGTCGTCGCCACGGCGGCGGCAGCGAGCCCGGCGGCGATGCCAGAGCCGTCGCCTGTGCCGGCAAGCTTTTCGCCTGAGCCCTTGCGCTTGTTGCCCTTGTCGTTCTTGTCGGCGCCGCCTGCGTTGGTGCCGTTGCCGTCGCCGGTGTCCGTAGCGCCTGCGTTGCCCGAAGCCGTCACGGTAAAGCTCGCGGCTCCGTCATTGGCAAGCTTGTAGTTCTGCGCCGCGTCGCCCAAAAGGCCTTTCGCGCGCACCCAGTACGTCCCTGCGGTAAATGCCTCGCCCTCGACCATTGCCGTGCCCGGAGCGCCGTCCGCGTCGTGCGCAAACTCGAGCTGGGCCGTGCAGGCATCGGTTTCGAGCTTGCCCTCGAGTGATGCCGCAATCTTGGCGCGCACGTCTTCGCCGGCCTTAAGGCCTTCGAGCCCCTCAAAATGGGGCGTCAACGCGCGCGGATCGATATCGATGGGCACATGACCCCGCAGCTCCGTAACGGTCTCGTTGCCCAAGGCGTCGACATCCACATATTCGATGGTAAACGCATGGCCCGAAGCCGCCACGTTGAGTACGTTGCTGCTGTCGACGAGACGGAAATGACCCTCGCCAACGGTCTTGCCATCCTGGAGTGAGGCATCGCTCAGCGAGTCGCCGTATGTCATGCGCATACGGGTCGGGAGGTAGTACGAAGCCGACTGCGTGTGCTTCGTATCGTAATTGTAATTGCGCTGGTAGATGCTCCGTGCCAGTGCCGCATCAACAAAGTCGGATGCGATGATGCCAATGTGCTTGAGGTAATCTGACTTTGTTTCCTCGTTGCCGCTGGGGTTGATGTACGTGCTCTTATACAGATGCTCGTTGACTACTCGTGCCGAGGTAAAAGGATTGCCTCCGTGCGACAAGCCCGTGCAGCTGGTGTAGTTGATAGACCAGCAACGCTCCTGCGCTTGCACCTTGGCCCCGCCATCGTCCACGACGTCCACCTTGTTGCGCGTGCGCCCGGTCGTTTCCTTCAGTGCATTATCGACCCAGCTGAGCTTGTCGGTTCCCGTGAGTTTGTACTTGTCCTGGGCGTATACCTTGGTGCAATAGGGCTCTTTGTCGCCTGTTTCCCCCGCGGCTTCAAAGCCCCGCGCGTCTTGGACGAGACACATAGTGGTGCTGTCGGAGTGAGCCTTGATCTTGTCATCCCATTCGGTAAGGTTGAGGCCCCACGTATGGCCGCTTACACTGTTGCCGGCGAGCCTAAATCGACGCAGCAGAACGATCTTTCCGCGCACCTCGTGTAGCGTGGGAACGCGGCTCGATGTGTAGAACAGGTTGGGGTTATCGGCCATAACCTTGGCGAAGGCCGTCGTTATGCTTTCGTCGGTAGCCTCATCGTTGCCGCGCGATGCGAGCATGATGAGCGCTTCTGACGGGTTTTCGTTCAAAAACGTTTTGAAGTACCCGATGACATCGGAGAGATGCAGATAGTTCCCGTCTTTTTTGAGTAGGTAGAAAATCCCGTGGTCGATGCCGGGGTCGTCGCCCTTTCCGAGTCGGATATCAAAATAGCGGATTCCCTCGAGCAACTGCGTGGGAATGTAATCCTGCTGGCATTTTACTTGCGAGGATTGGGGCTCAGTGTCGTTGTCCACGCTGCAGGTGCCCGAATCGTGCGTACCCGGGATGCTCAGCTCGTCGAGGAACTTGTTGTCGTCGACGTATTTCATCCAACATGGCCCATCGACGTAGCTGCTGTACGTGATCCAGTCGAGGCTGCTAACCGTGGCATCGTTCTTTTTCATATCGTAACCGATAAGTTCGAGCTCCCACGGAATGCTCTTACTCTTATGGCAGATCTTATTGTTGTCCTGGTCTTTGCCGTTCGATTCTATTGCCAAGTACTTAATGTCTTTTTTCTCGGTTTCTTTCTCGACCGTGCGGTCTCGGATGATATAGGTTCCGTTTGATTGGCGCTCGAACGCAAAAGCGCGGCTGGGCTTGTTGTCATACTCGCCGCCCCATACGTGGATGACCTTTCCATCTTTGTCCGAGTCGTCGTCGACCGACCAAATGCTGTAGCCCGTCTTTTTATGCTCTTCGAAATTGAGCAAGGTGCGGATAGCATACCAGTTTGTATCGTCATTCTTGGTCGTTACGTTCTCAAGGATGAGCTTGCTGGACGTGCCGTCGTTAAACAGGTGGCAGACGTTGCCGCGAACGTTGCCGTCTTGGTTGACGCTCGCGGTGCGAAAATAGCCCGCGGGGCGAAGGCGAATGACGAAATTACCGAGGTGCTCCGCCGGTTTGGGCGTGTCGTCTGCAAATGCCGCTCGCAGGGGAATGCCCGGTGCCGCGGTTTCTGGCAGGCTTGCAAGCGGCGACAGCGCCGCAAGACCTAAGCCCAGCGTAAATGCTCGGCGGCTGATGGCATGGTGTTCGGTCATAACTCCTCCATTCGCAGCGTGCGGTTATGCGATAGTTTTGGTCACTATACTGCCCAGATGTTTAAAGATGCTGGTTTAATTGTCTGCGCGGCGCAATAAATCGGTGGGCGGACGTGTTGAGGTGTTTGTCGTTTTCGTACTGTTGCCACATTTGGGGCGGTTCCGGCGTCCGGCACCCTCGCGTTCGCCGGCTATCGGCATAAGAAAGGGAAGACCGGCGAGCCGATCCTCCCTTGGTGCGAAGCGCTGGGGTATCGTCGCTTGTTTGCACTGTGCCCGTGTTTCCCGCTGCGCTCGCCAGTCGTTTAGCGCTTGATCTCGATGTCGTCGAGCTTGACGTCCATGGCTTCGGTCTTGGCTTCGGCGATGTCGTCGGCAAACTCCAGAGACTTCATCATGGTCTCGACGGCGTCCTTGTGTTCCTCGACGTTGTCGATGCGCACGTACACGCTGCCGCCGTCAACGTCGGTGAAGTACTCGGTCGTCACGCCGCCCGAGTGTGTATAGGAAGCGTTGCGCCAAGTCTTGCCGTTGTACTTGACGGGGTCATTCTCGGTCCACTCAAAGTTGGCCTTCCATTTGGCCTCGTAGTCGAACAGCTCGTCGGCGTTCTTGTCGGAGTCGAAGACAGGGATGAAGCGATCGCTGGCGTGCTCGCTCTCGGTGAACTTAAACTGGGCCCTATCGGCGGTGTCGCCTGCGACGTCCGTGATTTCGACGCCCTCGGGCACCTCGACCTTAAACCAAATGAAGTCGGTCCTCATATCCACGGCTGGCTTTTCTGCTCCGCCGCCACCGCCACTGCCGGCAGCGCCACCGCTTCCACCGCAACCCACCAGGGCAACTGCGGCAAAAAGACTCATGCAGAGGGTGAGAATCGCAAAGGCCTTCTTTTTCATGGTCGTGTCCTCCTCGATCTGTAACTGCCCATGGATTACCTGCCTTTACTGTACGCGTGGGCGGCTCGCTAGGGTGGGCCATGTGTCCCATTCTGAGGGCCGGATTTGCGCCGACAAGTGGCAATATGCGCGGGTCCAAAAGAGGGGAGGGCCGATGCTGTCGGCCCTCCCCGGGGTTGGGTGCCCGTTGTTTTAATGGGGCGCGTGTACGCGGGTGCGCATAGGCACGTGCGGGTGTCCCGTTACTTGATCTCGATGCTCGAAATCTCGACTTCGCGTGCCTCGTCAACTGCTTTCTTCATGTCGTCGGGGAACTCGATGGAGTTGAGGAGCGTCTCGGCTTCTTTCTTGTGCTGGTCGAAGTTCGAGATGAGGACGTAGACGCTTCCCGGCTCAACGTCGGTAAAAAGCATGGTTGAGATGCCGCTGTTGTCCTCGTATGTTCCGACGAGCCACGTCCTGCCGTTATACTCGACGGGGTCGCCATCCTTCCACTGGAACGTATCCCCCTTCTTTTCCGCCTGGTCGGCGTGGGATTCCTCGGCCGTCAGCGCTTTTTTCCAAACGGGGATAAAGCGATCGGCCGAGGCGTTCTCGTTCTCGGGGAAGGTGAGCTGGACCCTGTCGGCGTTCTTGCCGGCGGAGTCGCTCACGCCAACGCTCTCGGGCATCTCGACCTTAAACCAGATAAAGTCAGTCTTTTCGGCGACGGGGGCCTTTTCCCTGCTCTCGCTCTTGGCGGTGCTGCCGCTTCCGCCCGATGCGCTCCCGCCGCAGCCGACAAGGGCAAATGCGGCAAAGAGGGCGATGCAAAGGGAAAGAATCGATAGGGTCTTTTTCTTCATGGTGGCGTCCTCCTTGTCTGCCAGGGACATCGTGCGCCGCGGATCGCTGGGGTGGCGGTTACGCATGCACATGATGCCTTTGTTTACTGTGCGGTTATTCCTCCATTCGTCGTCCGGCGCCGTGATGAGCTTGCCCCAACATAGGGCTCCTTACCTATATGTATGCCCCAGTTGCCGCTGCCCGGGAGTCTCGAAAGGTGGGCCATGTGTCCCATGTTTGTGTCGCTGCCGCCTATCGTGTGCCATAGAAATCCGCGATGGCCAGGTGCGCTGACGCTCATGTGCTTATGGGCTAGACTTAGCACCATTACGTGATCGATGCGGTCGGTCGGCGGTTGCCACCCGACCGATGTATATGACTTGAAGGTGCATGTGTATGAGCCAAGAGATGATGGACAAGACCTGTCGAGAGTTTGCCGAGGCACTTGCCGCACGCGAGCCGGTTCCCGGCGGTGGCAGCGCGAGCGCCTTTGTGGGCGCGCTGGGCGCCTCGCTTTGTGGAATGGTCGCTCGTTATGGTGCGACCAATCCTGCGCTTGCCGATCGCGCGGATGACCTGACGCGCGCATTTGCCCAGGCAGATGAGTTGGCCCAGGAGCTTGTCGAGTTGGTTGCCGAGGACGTTCGTGCATATGGGCAGGCGTCCGCGGCGTACGGTATTCCGCGTGGCGATCCGGCTCGAGCGACCGCGATTCAGGATGCGCTGCATGTGGCCGCTATGCCGCCGTATCGCATTATGGATGCCTGCGGGCGTGCACTGGCGCTGCTCGAGGACATGGCCGACAAGGGTTCGCGTCAGCTGCTGTCCGATGTGGCGTGCGGCGCCGTGTTCTGCCGTTCCGCTATGCAGGGCGCGAGCTTGACGCTCTTTGCGAACACCACGTCTATGAAGGATCGCGCTCGTGCTGAGGAGCTCGAGACGGCGTGTGATGAGTTGCTCGACATGTGGTTGCCGCGCGCCGATGCGCTGGCGCGCCGCGCCGCCGACGCCGCAAGGAAGAGGGGATAGCCATGGCTGAACTGCTGAAGGGTGCCCCCGTTGCTCGCGCTTTGACTGAGGAACTTGCTGCTCGCTGCGTGGCTTTGCGCGAGCGCGGCGTTGTGCCGACGCTGGCTATCGTGCGCGTGGGTGAACGCGAGGACGACCTATCCTACGAGCGCGGTGCGCTCAAGCGCTGCGAAAAGGTTGGCATTGAGGCTCGCCGCGTTTTGCTTCCCGCCGATGTTTCGCAGGACGAGCTGTTGGCGGCCATCGAGGACATCAATACCGATTCGTCTGTTCATGGCTGCCTGATGTTCCGCCCGCTGCCCGCCGGCCTTGACGAGGACGCGGTTGCCGCGGCACTCGATCCTGCCAAGGACGTTGACTCCATGACGCCGGCTTCGCTGCTCACCACGCTTTCGGGGCGCGGCGAGGGTTTTGCCCCCTGCACAGCCGAAGCCGTGCTTGCTTTGCTGGATCATTACGGCGTTGAGCTGGATGGGGCCAAGGTCGCGGTCGTTGGTCGGTCGCTGGTGATTGGCCGTCCCGTTGCCGCCATGCTTACGGCTCGCAATGCCACAGTGACGACGTGCCATACGCATACGCACGACCTTGCTGCCGAGTGCCGTGCTGCCGACATTGTGGTTGCCGCCGTTGGACGCGCGCGTACGATTGACGTGGATGCGGTTCGAGAGGGCCAGACGATCATTGATGTTGGCATTAATTGGGACGAGGCCGCTGGCAAGTTGGTGGGTGACGTCGATTCTGATGCTGCGGAGCCGGTCGTTAACGCCATCACGCCCGTGCCGGGCGGCGTGGGCGCTGTGACGACGGCGATCCTCGCCAAACACGTGATCGAGGCGGCCGAGCGCGCATCGAAATAGGCGTTTTGGGCTGTTTGAGGGGTTAGCTCTATACCCCGTGGACAAAAAATGCCAAATATGAGTACTGTTGCCAAGATAGTCACATATTCTTTAGGTCAAATAGGCTCTCTAACGATATTTATTATCGATAAAGAGCCTATTTTATTGGACCTATGAGGAATTACATCATCTAATTTTTGAACAAATGTAGACTTTTGGCACCCATACGTAGCAAAATTGATGTTACTAAATTGGTGACAGTACTCACATTTGGCATTTTTTGACCACAGGGGTTGCCAGCGCCGCGGTTTCGCCCTTTCTGCGCCGAAGCGATACACTGTTATCGTTTGATTTCTTCGCTCAAGGAGGATGCGCATGCCGTGCACAACGATTTTGGTTGGTAAGAACGCGAGCTACGACGGGTCGACGTTGGTTGCCCGCAACGAGGACTCGTCCAACGGGGTGTTTGAGCCCAAGCGTATGCGCGTGGTGCATCCCGACGAGCAGCCGCGCGTCTACACGAGCGTCCTGAGTCACCTGACCGTTGAACTGCCCGATAACCCCATGCGCTACACGAGCGTCCCCGATGTTGTCCCGGGCCACGGCATCTGGGCCGAGGCCGGTTTCAACGAGCTCAATGTGGGCATGTCCGCAACCGAGACGCTCACCACCAACGAGCGCGTTCGCGGCGCCGACCCGCTCGTCGACTACGTGCCCGCCAAGGGCAACGAGGACGAGGACGGCTATGTTCCGGCGCAGCCCGGCGGTCTGGGCGAGGAGGACATGGTGACCCTGGTGCTGCCATATGCCAAATCCGCCCGCGACGGCGTACGCATTCTGGGTGACCTGCTCGAGCGCTATGGCACCTACGAGAACAACGGCATCGCCTTTAGCGACGTGGACGAGATCTGGTGGCTCGAGACCATCGGCGGTCACCACTGGATCGCCAAGCGCGTGCCCGATGACGCCTATGTGACCATGCCCAACCAGCTGGGTATCGACAGCTTTGACCTGGATGACGCCGAGGGCGCCCAGGCCGATCACATGTGCTCCGCCGACCTGCGCGCTTGGATGGCCGAGTGGCATCTGGACCTGACGCTGGGCGTCGAGGGCGACGGTCCGGCGACGGTCTTCAACCCGCGCGAGGCCTTTGGCTCGCACAGCGACAGCGACCACGTTTACAACACGCCGCGCGCCTGGTATATGCAGCGCTGCCTTAACCCCAGCGATGTGTGGGACGGTCCCGAGGCCGACTACACGCCCGAGAGCGACGATATTCCCTGGAGCCGCGTGCCCGAGCGCAAGGTGACCATCGAGGACATCAAGTACGTACTCTCGAGCCACTACCAGGGCACGGAGTACGACTGCTACGGCAGCAAGGGCACGCCCGCCACGCGTGGCGCCTATCGCCCCATCGGCATCAACCGCAACAGCCAGCTCGCTGTGCTGCAGCTGCGCCCCTATGCGCATCCGGCCTACCGCGCCGTGCAGTGGATGGCCTTTGGCTCCAACTCGTTTAACGCGCTGGTTCCGCTGTACGCCAACGTCGAGACCATGCCCGAGTACTTTGACGACACGCAGGCTCGCGTGACGTCCGAAAACTTCTACTGGGCCAACCGCCTGATCGGCGCGCTGGCCGACGTCCGCTTCCATGAGTGCGGCCGCGCAGTCGAGGATTATCAGGAGAAGGTCGGCGGCATGGGCCACAAGCAGATTCATGACGTCGACGCTGCCGTAGCCGTTCTGCCCGAGGCCGAGGTGCCTGCCGAGCTTGCACGCGCCAACGAGGAGTTTGCCGAGCTCGTGCGCGTGGAGACCGATGCCCTGTTGGGCAAGGTGCTCTACACCACGAGCTGCGCCATGAAGAACTCTTTCGCGATGAACGACAACGTGAGATAGGGATTTCCCGTCGATCGAATAGCGCTTAAACGCTTTGTCGCTTTCACTCAATCTTGGGTACAAGAACGCCAATGCAGTTGTTTGTGATTGGAGACAACCATGGTTATGAAACTCGATCAGCTTGTTAACGGCGCCATCAACGTTGGCTTTGGCGCTGCCGCCGTTGCCGTCGAAGGCGGCAAGAAGGTCCTCGACGACCTTAATACCAAGGGCGAACAGGTGCGCAAGGACACCGCCACCCCCGATATCGCCCGCAGTGTGTCCGACATGTTCGAGCAGGCCGGTGGCACCATCTCCGATCTGACCGAGCGCTTGGGCATGCAGGGCGAGACCGCGGCACAGCGCGTGCTCGACGAGCTCATCCTGGCCCGCGTCCGCGTTATGACCGCCCCCGAGCGCACGGCCTTTTTGGCCCATGTGCGCGACATCGTCGATTCGGTCGAGGACAACGTGACTTCGGTGCCTGTCGAGTCTGTTGAGCCCGACGATGCAGAGGACGCCGAAGAGGCCGAGTAGTAGCGCAGATGGCAGATTCCACCACCGATTACAACAATCAAGATCCCTTGTGTGACGAGGCGGCGGTTGTCGACGAGGTCGATGCCGCCGTCTCGGGCGCTCGCAAGAAGCCGCGCGCTGTCGATATGGTCCCCGAGGAGCCCGATGCGATGGCGCCGGACGAGGAATACCAGCTTACGCCGGCAGGTCGCCGCGAACGCATCGGTCAGATCGTTCGCTTGGTCAAAAAGTACCGCGTGTGGGACAACCTCACGCCGGTGCGCCTGCGCCGTCTGCTCGAAGAGCTCGGCCCCATGTTCGTCAAGATGGGGCAGATTCTGGCTAACCGCTCCGAGATCTTGCCGCAGCGGTTTTGCGACGAGCTGCGCCGCCTGCGCTCCGACGTAGAGCCGGTGCCGTATGAGGTGGTGCTGCGTTGTCTGGAAGAGGAGTACGGCCAGCGCTTGGGGCAGATGTTCGACGCGATCGACCCCAACCCGCTCGGAAGTGCGTCGCTCGCGCAGGTGCACCGTGCCCGCCTGGTGACAGGTGAGGACGTGGCCGTTAAGGTGCAGCGCCCCGGCGCGCAACAGGTCATGGCGCAGGACATCGACATCATTCGCTCGGTGGTGCGCATCGTTTCCAAGTTCGTCAACACCGACCAGTTTGTGGACCTGCATGGCGTGGTCGAGGAGCTGTGGACCTCGTTTCGCGAGGAGACCAACTTTTTGGCCGAGGCCAAAAACCTCAACGATTTCTATGAGTTCCACAAGAGCGTGCGCGGCGTGTCATGCCCCAAATCGTACCTTGACCTTTGCACCGAGCACGTGGTGGTCATGGACTATATCGACGGTATCTCCATCGCCGATCCCAAACGCTTGGCAGCCGAGGGCTATGACTTGGAAAAGATTGGCGCCGCGATTGTCGAGGACTACTCGACGCAGGTGCTCGACGACGGCTTTTTCCATGCCGACCCGCATGCGGGAAACATCATCCTCAAGGACGGCATTGTCTACTTTATCGACCTGGGCATGGTCGGGCGCATGTCGAGCCACGACCGCGGTATCGTTAAGGACATGATTTTCGCCGTGGCCGAGGGCGACGTGCCCAAGCTCAAGGATTCGCTCATGCGCTTTGCCGTGACGCGCGGCGATTCTGCCGAGCTCGACCATTCGGCCTTTTTGTCCGACCTGGACTTTATCGTCGCCGACTTTGCGGGCCTCGACCTTAAGGATCTTGATATCGGCGAGTTTTTGACCTCGCTGCTTAATCTGGCGCGCAAAAACGACGTTGAGCTGCCGAGCGTGGTGACGATGTTCGCCCGCGGCATGGTGACGCTCGAGGGCCTGCTGACCGAGTACATGCCCAACGTCAACATGATCCAGATCATCCAGACGCACATCAAAAACGAGAAAAGCACCTATGCGCGCGTCCGCGAAATGGGGCGCGATCTTGCCGCGAGCAGCTATCGCGCGGCAAAAGGCTCGCTCGAGGCGGCCGAGTATCTGGGCTTGGCGTCGCGTATGCTCACGCGCGGCCAGCTTAAGGTGAACACGCAGATTATGAGCAGCGATAAGGCGCTGCGACAGCTGGGTGGAATTATCGACCGCATGTCGATGGCAATTGTGATCGCCGGCCTGTTTATCGGTTCGTCGGTGGTGTACTACGCGCGCATCGAGCCGGTTGTGTTTGGTATCCCGGTCATTGGCTTTATGGGCTACGTGAGCGCGCTGGTGCTGGCGCTGATGCTGGGCCGCGAGATCTGGCGCAACAGTCACGGCGGCAAGCGGTAACGATTTCCCGGGATTAGAGAAAGGCGGATCCTTTTGCTCGGCACTCCATCCGCACCCTAATCTATCGCAAACCATAGCTTTTACCTTGGGCTTCGCCTGTGTGCGGGGCCCTTTTGCGTGCTACCATACTGACAGTAATAATCGATGGCCTAGATGGTGGTGCGGAGACGCACGAATGCGCGGTTTTCCTGCGTGTTTGGGAGAATCGGGGTGCAAGTCCCCGGCTGTACCAGTAACCGTAATTCCTCTTGGCTCGGGATGGTCGCGCCGCAGATCGGACGGCGCGCCCGGGTCGGTAAGGTTAAGTCGGATCGCCTCCCATCTTGTGCGCGACCGCGGCGCATGCCGCCGGTACGCGTTGGGCTCTGGAGGGAAGGGGGACCCCGATGGGGGAACTCGAGCGCAACATGCGCGATGACGTGGGGCAGCCGCTGGGCAATGCTCCAAGTACAGACAATAGGAGACAAATGGATATGTTTGAGGACGAGCGCGAGCGCGTCTCGTTGCATCGCCGTGGCGCGATTGCACGCGGTGTAGCCAAGCGCGGCCTGGTGGCATTCCTGGCCTTCGCGATGGCCTTTGGCACCACGCCGGCTCAGTTGTGGGCCGAGGGCGCCGAGGGCATTGCCGAGGCCGTGGCTCAGGCTGCGACGCCGGGCGAGGACGCAGCGCTTGCGGGCGGCACCGCTGAGCAGAGCGGCGCCGAGGTTTCGGATTCCGAGGGCGCGCCTGCAGGTAGTGCAGCCATAACAGAGGCAGCAACTGGCGACGAAGGCTCGGCGACGGGGGAGAGCCCTGCTACGAGCGAGCAGTCTTCGACGGCATCCGCTGGCCAAGCAGGATCTGCCGCCGCGGCTGCCGTTCAGACGGAGAACCCGACAGAAACTGGCGATGTCGCCAAGAAGCAAGTCGAGGTCTCGTTCTCGATTATCGGCACCGATGCCGACGGCAAGGCTCAGACCTGGGTGGCGCCTACGCAGCTCAAGCTCGACGAGGGCGCGACGGCTGCGGATGCCTTCATTAAGCTGCAGGAGAAGACGGGCTTCAAGGCGAAGTACGAACCGAACACGGCATACGGTTTCTACCTCGAAAGCATCACATCCCCGAGCGATGGTCGCACGCTTGCCTACGATCCGACGACTTATGCCTTCTGGCAGCTGTTCGTCGACGGCGCGTCTTCCTCGGTTGGTGCGAGCAGCGTCAAGCTCACCCAGGGGCAGAAGATTGAGTTTGCCTATACGGCTGGTAGCTCGTCCCCTGTCGTTAAGGACCAGGTTGCCGCAAATGTGACCGTCATTGGTCGCGATGCCCAGGGCAAGACTCAGACTTGGGTCGATAACGCGCAGTATGTGGTGACCTCCGGCTCGAGCGCACTTGACCTTACGAAGGTCGCGCTTGAGGCGAATGATATTGACGCCGTTGCTGCGGGCTCCTTCATTCTGAGCCTTAAGTACAACGGTGTTGAGCTGGGTACGCCGCTCGATTATTCGACCTATTGGCAGCTGTTTATCAACGGCAAGTCGAGTGACTATACGGCGGACAATGTCACCATCCATGCCGGCGATACCGTCACGTGGTTCTACGGTGGCTGGGGCGACCAGTTGCCGTCCGATTCTGTCCATGCTTCCGTTCAGGTGCTTGGCAAGGACAAGGACGGCAAGCAGCAGGTTTGGGCTTCGACGGGTCAGACGAGTCTCAAGGCGGGCTCTACTGCCAAGGATCTCCTTGAGCAGACCGGCCTTAAGCTCGATGCTGGCGAATCGTCTTGGGGCTGGTTCCTCAACGGCATTTATTCGCCGTTCGATGATGAGTCCTATTGTGGCTATGATGCTGCGACCAATAGCTATTGGCGCTTCTACGTAAAGGGCAAGTCCGACGTAAAGTACAAGCTCGCCGACGTTGGCGCCGGTGCCTACGAGCTCCATGAGGGCGATGCCGTCACCTTTATGTATGGTGCTGACGCCGATGCCCTTCCTGGCCAGGTTCTTGGGTCTGTCGATGTTATCGGCCCCGATGTCAACGGCAACAATACTCGCTGGGGCTCGGCAAGCAATGTTTCTCTGCCCGAAGGCTCTACGGCCCAGGACCTTATTGAGACGGTTCTGAAGGCGAAGAGCGTTGATTACAACGCCTCCCAGAGCGGTGCATACTGGTTCCTGAATTCCATTACTTCGCCGTTCGATCACAAACCGTATGTCTGGGATGCTGCGACCAATAAATATTGGCATCTGTATATCAATGGAGAGCCCTCCTTACTCTGCGCCAATCAGATTACGCTCAAGAGCGACGATAAGGTTACGCTTGCCTATACCAACGACGATTCGGCCATGCCCGATCCCGACAAGATTGTCGTGGACCCGAGTGCGACGACTCCTGATTGGGATGCCGAGTGGGCCGGCTACGGCAACAGTGGCAACGGTTCGACCGTAACGGATGCCAAGACGCCTGCGCAGGCCGCCGGCCTTAAGTGGGCCTTCGATTGGAAGGCCGAGTCTGGCCAGCAGTATGCCAACTGCAGCGAGCCTGTCATTGCTAACGGTTTTGTGTACATCGCGACCGAGAACGAGCTCATTAAGATCGATTCGTCCACGGGCAAAAAGGTTGCCTCTGCGCCGCTTGCCTCCAAGGTGAGCTACACCTCTCGTCCGATCTATACCAACGGCCTTATCATCGTTCCGCTCAACGGCGGTGCGGTCCAGGCGATTACTGCAGACAAGCTGATCTGCAAGTGGCTGACGCCTGGTTTGACGGACTTGACGCAGAGCTCCTGCACCGTCGTCTCGGACGGCGAGTACGTCTATGTAGGCTCGGTCGATATTTCGTATGACGAGAATTACAACGCGACCTACGGCAACGGCTCCCTGAAGCGTATCAAGATTGCCACGGGCGAAGTCTCTTGGCAGAACATTGACCCTTCCGAGGGCTATTATTGGACTGGTGCTGCGCTGACGGATAAGTACACCATTGTTCCTACGAGCGCGGGCACGCTTAAGTGCATTGATAAGACGACGGGCGATGTCGTTTCGACCATGAAGCTCGGCGCTGTCGCAAATGCCGATTGCATTGCCGATCCGTCCAATGGTTCGACCTTCTATCAGATGACGCACGACGGAATGCTCCATGTGATTTCGCTTTCGGCAAAGGGCGTGCTGAGTGAACAGAAGACGGTTGATCTGGGCCTTACGAATAATCTGAGCGCCCCTGCGGTGTCTGGTGACAATCTGATTGTCGGCGGACAGACGGCTACTGGCTCTGCTCTGGTTCTCTATAACCTGAAGACGGGTAAGACCACGATGGTCGCTGCTGCCGACGGCAAGGCGCTGCCGGCTGGCCTCAACGGTATTGCTGCTACTCCGCTGGTGAGTGTTCAGGGCGGCAAGACCTATGTGTACTTCACCGTTAACAGCGCGGATAGCAAGGATTACGTCAGCTACTCTGCTGGTGGTGGCGTGTATCGCTATACGCTCGGCGACGCAGAGGCGACGCAGATTTATGATGCGGCTGGCCATTACCAATACTGTGACTCTCCGGTCATTGCCGATGCTTCTGGCAACCTCTACTACATCAATGATTCGGGCACGCTGTTCAAGCTCGGGGCTGTTGAGTCTTGGACGGTTGCCTTTAATTCCAACGGCGGGTCTGCTTGCGACACTAAGTTTGTGGCTACGGCCGACGGCAAGCTGGTCAAGCCGGCCGATCCGACGCGCGATGGCTACACTTTCGGCGGTTGGTTCACCGATGAGACTTGCACGCAGGCGTATGACTTCAGTATGCCGGTGACGGCCGATCTGACGCTGTATGCCAAGTGGACCAAGAATGCCACCAACCCTGGCGGCAATGGCGGTTCTGGCACTAATGGTGGCAACGGTGGCGCTGGCAACGGTTCCGGTGCTGGCACGGGCACGGGTTCCGGCTCCGGTACGAAGGGCCAGCAGGCCGGCGGCGCTATCGCCCCGGGTCATAAGCCGACGACCAAGACGACGGTGTCGACCAAGACCGAGACCAAGGACAACAAGTCCGACAAGAAGGACACCGATAAGTCCGATAAGAAGGACGAGAAGAAGTCTGACAAGAAGGACAGCAAGTCCGACAAGAAGTCCGATTCCAAGTCCGATACGGGTGCTGCTTCCACGACCACTGCTAAGAAGTCCTCTAGTACTGCCGAGCAGGAGACTGGCACCAACCCGCTCGCCATCGTTGGCATCGCCGCCGGCGTGATTGGCCTTGCGCTCATCGCCGTCTTCGTGCTGACCAAGCGCGGCAAGGGTGACGGTAATGCCCGATAAGCCCAAGGAGACTAACGGGCAACAGCCCGACCCCTCGTTTATCCAGCTCGATGATCCAAAGCAAAAGGGCGCCGCTTCGGCGGCGTCCGCCCCTCGTCGCAAGGCGCTCCTTGGTGTTCTGACTGCCGTGTGCACCATTCTGATCGTCGTCTCGCTGGGTTTCGTCCATCCTTCCACAAGCGGTGCCTGGTCCATCGACTGGATCATTCAGACCGTGACGGGGGAGAGCGTCGTCACCAAGGACACCAAGGCGTCTGGCTCGACTACGACTTCGGTCGAGGCCAGTTCCAAGGATTCCAAGTCATCGAATGACGCAAAAGACGAGTCCAAGGACGATTCCGAGTCTTCAAACAAGGAATCGGATAAAAGCTCGGATAGCAAGAAGTCCGATGGTCGGGACGGCAAGAAGTCTGGAGATAAATTCGCTGCCCAGAATACGGGAGCCGGCGATACTTCTAATGTGTCTGGCGGTGCTTCTTCGGGCGGCGGTCAGTCGTCTGATGGAGCCTCCGGCTCTAATGGCGGAAGCGCTCCCTCGGGCGGCCAGGGCGGCTCGCAGGAGTCCAACTACGTAACGGTAACGGTTTCGGTCACATCGAGCGCCGTGGGCAATCCTGTGTCCTCTGGTGGCACCTTTACCTTTAACGAAGGTGCTACCGTCTACGATGCCCTGTGCGCGCTGGGCCTTTCTGTCAACGCACAGGGCTCGTCGTACGGCACGTATGTCTCCGCGATTGGTGGCTTGACCGAGAAACAGCACGGCGGCACGAGCGGCTGGATGTACTCCGTCAACGGCACAACGCCCATGACGGCCTGCAGCAACTACGTTCTCTCAAACGGCGACAACGTAGTCTGGTATTACGTTACAGGCTAGAGGCCTCGACATAGCGCGCCAGACGGGCGGTTCGGATAAACATCCGGGCTGCCCGTTTTTCATGCGTAGAGGACTGGGTCGCCGGGGACCTCGACAAATAAAAAACCGGTTGGAATGGGAATTCCAACCGGTTATACATTCAAGCAAATAGTGAATCGACTACGACCGTGCGCCCTCGAGGAAGAAGCGGCGGCTGAAGTAGTTGTACCAGGTGACGAGGAACGTTGCGATGGCCTTCATGGCCTGGTAGCCGATGCTCAAAAACGTGACGCCCACAAACATGTACAGGTCGTTGAGACCCAAACCAATCACCGACAGGATGGTGAAGATCGTGAACTCGCGCTTGCGGCTCATGCCCTCGCGGTGGTCGAACACGTACTTCATGCTGAGCCAGTAGTTGACCACGACGGACGTGATAAACGAGAGCGTGGTGCTCAACAAAAAGTCGAGGTGGAACAGCTCGACGAGCGCAATGAGCATGCCCCAGTCGATGCCAAAGGAGATAAGACCTACGACAGCGAACTTGAGGAACTGCTTGGTATGAGGTTGTGCCAGTGCCTTGCGCACGTAATCACATCCAATGCGTTGATGAATCGAGCAACGAGATACTTTAGAGCTTTTGCATGGGAAACGTAAGGTCTTTGGCAAGAACTATACGAACTCGTCAAATTTGCAAGAGACAATCCGCAAACGTTGTAAATCCTTCCGTAAACGAGCAAGGCCCGCGAACAACGCAGCGCCCGACGCACGTCGTCCGTGGGCCCCGTAGTGCAACGAGGAGGCCGAGCTACTTGGTCTCCTCGCCCTCCAGGAAGATCTTTCGGGTCACAAAGTTGTAGACCATGACCAGCGCGGTAGCGCAAATCTTGGCGATATTGGCCTCGAGGCCCAGGCCGGCGTTGAGGGCCAGCACGATGCCGTCGTTGAGTGCCAAGCCAATAACGGACAGCACGACAAAGATGATGAACTCGCGGCGGCGACTCATGCCCTCCTTGTGCGCAAACACGTACTTCATGCTTGCGAGGTAGTTAAAGATGAGCGAGACGATAAAGCCGCTAGTGTTGGCGATCAGGATGTTAAGGCCCAGACCGTAGTGGAGCAGATTCATGATGCCAAAGTCGATGACGGTGGCAATGACGCCGACGACGCCAAACTTCATGATCTGCGCAAGGAGCTTTTGCATGGTACCTGCCTTAGGGTGGCGCCGCAGCGCCGCGGGGATGACAAACTCAGCAAGTTTAGCCAATCCCCGCGGGTGGAGCTAGGCGCGCTCCTCGATAGCACCGTTTCTATATGCATCGAGCAGTTGGCGTAGGTCCTGGATCTGGCTGCGAATCTTGGCGCCGGTATCGGTATCGCTGACCATGCGGCGGCGGTCGGCCTCGTCAAAGCGGTTGGTCTCGCTTTCGATATCGATGTTGCGGGTGAGCGCCTCGGCAACGGTGGTAAAGGCCTGGTGCGACTTGAGGCGGCATCCTCGCGAGCTCGAGATGAGCGTGTAGCCGGCGATGCCCGTTTTGGGGTGGTAGGCGCGACAGAAACCGCCGTCGATGACCAGCAGCTTACCGTTGGCGCGGATGGGCTGCTCGCCCTTGGTGGTCTTGACCGGGGTGTGGCCGTTGATGATGTGCCCCGTCGGCGAGCACGCCATGGGGGTGACGCCAAACTCGCGCATGATGTCGTCGCAGACCGAGGGCGACTTGGTAAGCGTAAAGTACGGGTCCATCGGCTCGACCCACGTGCTCTTGTCGGCAATGTAGGCGCGCTCGAAGGTGCGCACCACGCGTCCGCTGGCGGGTGAGTTAAAGCCGATCCACAGGTACCACATCCAGTCGAGGGCATCGCGGTCGCCGACGCGCCAGGCGCGGCGGGCGATATGGTCGCAAAAATCAAAATAATCGCGACCGGCGTGCCAGGTACCCAGGCAGTTCATGCTGCTAAAGGTGCCGTCTTCGTTGAGCGGCACGCAGCCGTGGAAGAGCAGATTGCCGTTGGCGACCTTATACATGGAGCCGTGGGTATAGAGGAAATCGATGTGGCGATGTAGGTGATCGGCGGTGACAAACTCGGACACGAGCTTGTCGATGATGTGCTGCTCCTCGGGTGTGAGCGTGTAGGGGTCCGCCGGATCGACGGTGGGGAAGTCGTTGGTCGTGAGCGGCCATACGCTGCCGTCGGCGAGGGTGACCGTGCCGGCGTCGTGATCGACCTTGTCGAGCAGCAGGCGGTCGGCCATGTCGAACTCCGGGTGACGCTGGATAATCTGGCCCTCGAGCTTAAAGAGCAGGACGTTGATGGCTTTGATCAGCGGGCTGATGGGCTCGCCGGCGATATAGGCGGCGTCGGCGAAGGCGACAAGCTCGCGCAGCGAGATGCCATAGTCGTTTTCGAGAATCTCGTAGTTGTCGTAGCGCAGGTTGTTGCGCAGCACCGTGGCGATGCAGGCGGGCTCGCCGGCAGCGGCGCCCATCCACAGCAGGTCGTGATTGCCCCACTGGATGTCGAGCGAATGGTAGGTGAGCAGGCGGTCCATAATCTTGGCCGCGCCGCCGCCGCGGTCGAAGATGTCGCCCACCAGGTGCAGGTGGTCGACGGCCAGGCGCTTGATGAGCGAGGCAAGCGACTCGATAAAGTCGTCGGCGCTGGCGGTCTCCAGAATGGACTCCACGATGCGCTCGTGATAGCGCACGCGATAGTTGTTCTCGTCCGGATGTGTGTGCAGCAGCTCGTCGATGATGTAGGCGTAATCGCGCGGGATGGCCTTACGCACCTTGGAGCGGGTATAGCGGCTCGAAAGCGAGCGGGCAACCATAATGAGTTGGTCAAGCATCGTCTTGTACCAGGTGGGCGAGTCCTCGCGCTGGCTGCGGACCAGCTCGATCTTCTCGCGCGGGTAGTAGATGAGCGTGCACAGCTCGCCCTTTTCATAAAAGGTGAGCGTGTCGCCAAAGATCTCGTCGACATGCTCGCGTACGACGCCCGAGCAGTTGTTGAGGATGTGCATAAAGGCTTCGTACTCGCCATGCACGTCGCTCATAAAATGCTCGGTGCCTTTGGGCAGGTTGAGGATGGCCGAGAGATTGATGATCTCGGTAAACGCGGATTGCTCGGTGGGAAATTGTTTCGACAGCAGGCGCAGATACTTGAAGTCTTGCGGATTGCGATCGAATGCGACCATGAAACACCTTCCGATGGGGTTGGTAAAACTGATAAACAGCGTCAAACGTTTATCAGTATGCGCCGCTTTTGTTTCGATTGGGGGTGGGAGGTCGAATTGTTGGCCGAACGGTTTGGTAAATCGATTTAGTTGAGGTAGATATGGCGGTTGGGTGGAGACGTAGGGTCGTTTTTACAGACGTATGCCTCCGGGATCGATAGAGATGATGACGGTAAAGATGTTCACCACCTTTGGCTCTATTTGGTAAATAGTGGACATTTGTACCGTATTTATGCTTGCTGTGCGATAATTTTTATAACTATACGTAAGGAGCCTCATATGAGTGATTTTGTCCTGACCTGTGAATCCGCCGCCGATCGAACTCGGGAGTTCTTTGAATCGCGCAATATCCCTGTCGTGTGTTTTCATTACGAGATCGACGATGTTGTCTATGCGGACGATCTGTATCAGTCGATTACGCCGGACGAGTTTTTTGCCCAGATATCCGCGGGCGCCATGCCCAAGACGTCTCAGGTGAGCGTGGGTGAGTACGAGGAGTTTTGGGAGCCGCTTGTTGCCGAGGGCAAAGACGTGCTGCACCTGACGTTGTCGTCGGGTATTTCGGGCACGTATGGATCGGCCTGCGTTGCGGCGCAGATGCTCGCGGATCGCTATCCCCAGGGCGGCAAGGTGCGCGTCGTCGATTCGCTGGCGGCGTCTTCGGGCTTTGGCCTGCTGGCGGAATGTGCCGCCGACGTGCGCGATAGCGGGGCTTCACTCGACGAGACGGCTGCCTGGATCGAGGAGCACAAGCTCAACCTGCACCACTGGTTCTTCTCGACCGATCTGTCGAGCTACCTGCGCGGCGGTCGCATTTCGGCTGCGAGCGCGATCATCGGCACGGCGCTTAAGATTTGCCCGCTTATGACGGTCGATTGCGAAGGTGGGCTGTCGCCACGTGAGAAGATTCGCACTAAGAAGCGCGCGATTTCCGAGATGGCTCAGACCATGATGGCACACGTGCAGGACGGTGCGGATTATTCGGGTAAGTGCATCATGTCGCACTCGGCGTGCCGCGAGGATGCCGAGGCAGTTGCGGCGCTGATTGAGAAACAGGTTCCGCAGCTTAAAGGCAAGATTGAGATCAATAACATCGGTACTCTGATTGGCTCGCATACCGGACCTGGTACGGTGGCGCTCTTCTTTATGGGCGACAAGCGCGTGGATTAATTTGCCCCATCACATCGCTGCATGATTGCTCAAACGAAAACGGCCCGCCTCACGTTTGTGGGGCGGGCCAAGATGTTTTGCTAGCGTTTCTTTCCTCGGAAGAAAAAGCCGTGCAGTGAGGGCTTGAGCCCGCGGTTGGCGCGACGCTCCTCGACGCGCTCGTGGATCGAAGCGACGCGCTCGATGACCTCGTCGGGAATCGGCACGTCGGGATTCATGTTCTCGACCTGGCTGACTTCGGCGGCGGCGACCTGGTCGATAATGGGCACATCGTCGCGCGAGATAACGGGCGTGGCGTCTTCCTTCATCTTGCGATAACGCTGCATCATGTCGGTCTGTAGCTGCTGTGCCGAAGGCGGCGTCCAGATGATGGCGTTGGCGCCGGCGGCGATGGTCTCGCGGATGCTCTCGGGCGTCTTGCCGCCCGGCGCGATGAGCGGCAGGTTGGGATAGTGCTCGCGCAGTTCACGCAGGACCTGCGGCGTGTTTTTGCCGGCGGCGATGTTAAGAATCTTGGCGCCGGCGCGCACCTTTGCGTGAGCATCGTCGTCGCAACGTACGACCGTGGCGATGACGGGGATGTCGGCGATGTTGGTGATGTGCTCGACCATCTCGGCGGTGGCGGGGGAGTTGACCACACAGCCCGCCGCGCCCTGCATCTCTGAGACGGCTGCCATCTGTACGGAGCGCTTACCGGTCGTAGTTCCGCCGCCCACGCCTACAAAGACCGGGCACTCGGCGACGGTCAACAGTGCCTGCGTAATGGCCGGCTGCGGCGTGAAGGGGTAAACGGCAAAGACGGCATCGGCATTGGAGTTGCGGATGACCGCGACGTCGGTGGTGTAGATGAGCGATTTGATACGACGGCCGAAGAGCGTGAAGCCGCTGGCCTCCTCAATCTCGTCAGGCATGCGAAGGGCCGCCTTGCGCAGGCGCCCGTCGATGGGCAGCGGCTCCATGGGAAGCAGTCCGTTGGGGGTCACGGCTACCTGGGGTTCGGTGAACTCGTCTGCGAGCTCGACCTCGGAGAAATCGACCGAGGCGACAATGTCCTCGTGAACCTCGGCGGGCACATCGATGGGGGCTTGGTCGTTTGCCGCGGCAGGCGTGTCGAAGGAGCTGGTGCCGACGAAGGCGTCGACGCGCTCATTTAGATCGTTGAGGGTATCCATGGAGGCTCGATTCTATGTGATGACGGCCGGCAGGGTGCCGGCAGCGTTGTGCTTGCTAAATCGTTTGACGAGTTGATTTTTCCCCGCCGCGTCCTCCGTTAGACCGAAGGGCGGCGAACGTGAAGGAGCTGTGGTGGCGGGGATCGAGGTGCTATCTTGAAAGTCCCGTTTAAAAGAGAGGTGACGCGGTATGGAATTGACAGCAATGTTGGGCTCGATTGGCCTGTGTGTGGGCGCAATCGTTGCCGCCGCGGTCATCTACTTTGTGGTCACGGCCATTAAGGGCAAAAGGGTCGAACGCAAGGAGCGCGCGATGCTTAAACAGCATCGCGACCAGCAGGGCAAACGCGCACAGAGATAGCTTGTTGAGTTTTGGATCCGTACGCTAGCTGCGTTTTCGGATCAGGGCAATGTAGAAGCCCTCAAAGTCGCGGCTAGGCGGAATGGTCAGCGTGCCGGGCATACCGTTGGCGACGGACGAGACGTGGCTGGCGGCGATGGCCTCGGTGAGGGCGTTGCACTCGATGCGTGGCTCTTCGCCAACTTCCTGAGCACGGCGCGTTTCACTTTCGCTCGGCGTGCCGTCGAGGGGGATAAGCTCGCAATCCATGTGCTTGTCGAGGGCCTCTTGCAGGGCGTCCTCGTTTTCCTGCGGCAAGATCGAACAAGTCGAATAGACGAGCGTGCCGCCCGGTTTAAGGGCTCCCATGGCGCGGTCCAGAAGTGCTCGCTGCGAGCGGGCACACTTGCTCAGCAGCTGCTCGGTCAGGCCGCGCAGGCTTTTCTCGTTGCCGCTGATGACGGTGCCCGTGCCGGTGCAGGGGGCGTCGAGCAGGATGCGGTCAAAGCGGAAGAACTCGTCGAGCTCGCGTGCGTCGATGCGCATGACGGGCACGTTTTTTGCGCCTTGGCGGTGGAGGTTGGCTTCGAGCTTCTCGGCGCGGGGAATGCTCATCTCGCAGGCGGTAAGGTGCGCCTGCCCCTGCGTGAGGGCGGCGATCTGCGTCGTCTTGCCACCGGGGGCTGCGCACATGTCCAGGATGTCCTCGCCTGCCTGTGCGCCCAGGACCAGCGGCGGCATCATGGACGACAGGCTCTGCAGGTAGATTTTGCCGTCGCGGTAGATGTCGAGATCCCACAGATCGGAAACCTGGGCCTCGGGCAGGATAAAGGCGTCCGGGTACCAGGCGACAGCGTTGTGGGCGATGCCGGCGGCATCGAGCGCCGCAGCGATGTCCTCGGCGGTTGCCTTGAGCGTGTTGGCGCGCAGCGTGACCGGGCGTGTGGCCGCGGCGCCGAAGCCCTCGATCATGAGCTCGGCATCGGCGGGCGCATAGGCGCCGGCGACCGTGTCGACCATAAAGCGCGGCAGGTCGGCGGCGCAAGGAAGGGCGGCAAGCTGGTCGGAAAGCTCGGTGGCGGCAAACTGCCTGAGCTTGAGCTCGGCCTTGACCTGCTTTTTCTGCTTACGACGACGCGGCTTGGACATCCGTCTTTCCTTCCCATTCCATTACATGTCGAGTGTTTAGTACTGGCTCTCGTGCTTGCTAAAGAAGTCGAAGCGCGGGGGCAGCGGCTTTACGCGGTGCTCGCCGGGCTTCTCGCCCAAGCTCTCCACAAACTCATCCGTGGAGGCGAAGATGTTATCCCAGCTAAAGAAGGCGACCGGGTCGATGTCGAAGTACTCGCAGATGAGCTCGCAGCCGGCAGGGACGATGCCGTGCATGAGCACGGTCGCCACGCGCAGCTCGGTAAAGGCGTCGACGAGCGCCTGCGTCATTGCGGCGTTTGCCTCGTTACCCTCGAGCTTGTTGGCGGCCTTGGAAGCGTCGCTCCAGCGCTTGTTGGCGGCGCGCAGGTAGTCGTCGCACACGGCAAGCGCGCGGTGCGTCTCGAACTTGTACATAGCCTGCTCAAAGGCGAGAGCTGCCTGCTCGGCGGCTTCGACCACGGTGTCAGAAGCGGCACCGGCGGGGATGCAGCCGTTGCGGTAGGGGCTCTCGTCGCCTTCCTTGACGGCGACGCCGTAGAAGCAGCTGCGGGCCAGACGGTTGAACACGCCGGTCAGCAGCGCGCTCTCCTTAAGGGCCGGGTCGATAACGCGCTTGTCGTCGCAGGCGCGTACCTCGTTGCCGTCCTTGTCCTTGCCGGTCACACGCGTGTCGTATGCCTTGGGGCTAAAGCTCACCGGCTTTTCGGATAGGCCGAGCGACAGCCAGTGCGCGCGCATCTGCTCGCAGGTGTAGTGGTTGAGCAGGTCGTCTGCCGGCGGGGGAGGCGTCTGCGAGGACGAGCTGGCCTTTTTGCCCATGTAGAGCAGGTGGTAGCAGGCGCTGACGGTGCTCTGCGTGAGGTCCCAGCCCAGGGCCTCCCACATGGCGGTCTGCGCGATGCAGTAGAAATAGATGTTGTCCTGACCGATGAACTGGTAAATCTGAGCGTCGTCAGAGCACCACCAGTCGCGCCAGTCGAGCGAGCTGTGCTGGTAGGTGGGTGCGGGCACCTGCGTGGAGTCGGCGGCGGGCTCGCCCATGAGGGCGGCATCCTGGGCGGCGACGCCCTCGGTCACGCCGGCGGCCTTGGCATCGCGCGCGAGCACGGTACGCGTATAGCTGATGGGCGCCCACAGGCTCTCGGGCCAGCACCAGCAGGTGACGTCGGTTACGCCGTCAACCTCGGGCACCGGAACGCCCCAGTCGATGTTGCCGGTGATGCGGAAGGGCACGAGTGCCTTGCCGCTGCGGAAGCGCACGCCACCGTTGGCGAGCACCGCGTGGGCGTCGTCGCGCTCCTTCCAGCTGGGGAAGGTGACGGTAAAGCTGCTCTTGTTGCCCTCGGGCTCCAGCACGGTGTGCTCGGGGAGCTGGTCCTCGACGGCATCGAAGGCCTCGCGGAACTTGTTCTGGATGTAGAGCTGAGCCGGCAGCAGCCACTCCTCCATGGTCTTGGAGACCACGGAGCGAACCTGCGGGTTCTGGGCGAGCTTGGCGGTGTAGGTCTTCATAAAGTCGAGGTAGGCCGGCAGGTCAAAGTAGAGATTGTCGACCGGGCGCAGCTCGGGCACCTCGCCGGTGAGCTGGCTCTTGGGCGCGATGAGCTCCTCGGGCTCAAACTGGTGGCCCAGATCGCACTCGTCGGCATAAGCCTTCTCGGACTTGCAGCCCTGGATGGGGCAGCGGCCGATGACCTGGCGGCCGTTGAGGAACGTGCCGGCCTTGGCATCGTAGAACTGCAGCGTGGAGCGCTTGGAGATGGTGCCCTGCTCGTGCAGGCGCTCGATAATCTCGGCAGTCACCTCGTTGTGGATCTGGGCCGCCGGCTCAAGGCCCGAGCCGCCGTAGATGTCGCAGCTGATGTTGTAGTTGTTGAGGGTCGCGGCCTGGCGGGAGTGATTGGACTCGACATACTCGCCGATGGACTTGTCGTAGCCCTCGTTCTCCTTGAGCTTGCGGTAGCTCTCCATGATGGGCGAACCGTAGCAGTCGGTGCCCGAGGTGAAGATGACGTTTTCGCGGCCCAGGCGGTCGCGCAGGAAGCGGGCGAAGAAGTCGGCCGGGACAAAGACGCCGCCGACGTGGCCAAAGTGCAGACCCTTGTTGCCGTAGGGCTCGCCGGCGGTAACGATGGCGCGGCGCGGCCAGCTGGGACGGTCGTTCATGGAGTATTTGGATGCCATGGGACTCCTTCGCATATAGGTAAGAGCGCGGCCGGGCACGGGGTTCGGCGGCGCGGTGGTCAATTCGTGCATATCGTTCGACATTATCGCACATGCGGGCGGGTGCGTGGCAGGGGCGCTATCCTAAGATGCTATGAATGAGATTTCCAACATACATGCGTTTGAGGACGAGGATTTTCTACACGCTTGCTTCGTGTGGGGGATGGCCGTGATCGCGGTGTTTGCCGTGTGCCTGGTGCCGGTGTTTATGCTGTTGGGCGGGCCTGCGGACTTGGACGCGGCTGAGGCGGGCGGCTGGATGGCTGTCGTGGGCTGGATAGTCGGCTTGGCTGCGGTCTCAATGGCATCGTTTGCCGTGCACGAGCTGGTGCATGCGGTGTTTTTTAAGCTGCTGGCGCCTGCGGGCGCGCAGGTGACCTTTGGGGCGAATCGCGAGACGGCGATGATCTATGCCTGCGCCGAGGGCGTCGTGTATTCGCGCCGGCGGTACATGGCGGTTTGCCTGGCGCCGACGGTTGTTGTGACGACAGCATTTGCCCTGGGGTTTGCGTTCTCGGACTATCCGCTGCTGTGCTACCTGGCGGCTGGTCTGCACTTGTCGGGCTGTGTGGGTGATTGGTATTACGTGCGGACCATTCTGCGCGACCGCCGTATCGTCGCCTGCGAGGATACGTCCTTTGGCGTGCGCTTTTTCGCAAAGTAGTCTTTTTGGGACGGGGCTATTTTAGCTGCCATGATGTCGGGGTGAGTTTTCTGGGACGGGGATGTCGATGAAGTCGTTGTTGCTGCATGCGTGCTGTGCACCATGCTCGCTTGAGCCGGTTCGCCTGCTGCGCGAGGAGGGGTTTGAGCCCACGATTTGCTGGACCAATCCCAATATTCAACCGCGCGATGAATGGCGGCGGCGTCTGGACGAGCTGCGCCGGTGGTGTGCCGATGGCGACATCGAGCTCATCGAGGCGGGGGAGGACCGCGAGCGCTGGGAGGCCGGCGTGGCCCCGCTGGGTGCCGATCGGCCCCGTCGCTGTCGCTCGTGCTATGCCCTGCGCTTGGCCGAGGCGTGCCGCGTGGCCCAGGAGCGCGGGTTTGAGTTTGTGGGCACGACGCTCGCCGTCTCGCCGTATCAGCTGTTCGATACCTGTAATGACGTGCTTGAGCGCTTGGCAGCGGCACATGGGCTCACCCCGGTCATTCGCGATTTTCGCCCGTATTACCCCGAGGCCACGCGTCGTTCGCGCGAGCTTGGCATGTATCGGCAGAACTACTGTGGTTGCCGCTTCTCGGCCGTCGAGGCGGCCATGGACCGCGCCCGTATCCGCGATGAGCGTAAAGCCGCCAAAAAGTAGTTCATTTGGGACGTTAGCCTGCTAGGATGTAGAGCGGACTTTAGCTATATAAGGAGAATCCGACGTGTCTATGCGTACCGATGATTTTGACTATAACCTTCCTGAGGAACTGATTGCCCAGGCTCCTGCCGAGCCGCGTGACTCCTGCCGCCTGCTGGTGGTGGATCGCAAAGGCTCCCAGGCAGGAACGCCGCTGGAGCATGGCGGCACCGTCGAGCACCGCATCTTCCGCGACATCATCGACTATATCGAGCCGGGCGATGTGCTCGTCATCAACAAGACACGCGTGATGCCGGCCCGCCTGATCGGTCGCAAGGCAGGCTCGGGCGGCGTGGTCGAGACGCTGCTACTCAAGCGCCGCGAGGACGTTGACCCGCTGGGCCACGTTTGGGAGTGCCTGGTCAAGCCGGGTAAGCGCCTGAAGCCCGGTGCTCAGATTGAGTATCGCGCCGGTGGCGCCCATGCGCCCGAGGGTGCGCCCGTGGTGCTGACGGCCGAGGTCGTCGACTTTGTCACCGATAGCCGCGGCGGCCGTCTGGTGCGCTTTGAGCCGGCCGGTTGCAATGCCGCCGGCGAGCCGCGCACGCTCGACGAGGCCATTCACGCCGCCGGTCACGTGCCGCTGCCGCCCTACATTACCGATTACGAAGGCGATCCCGAGAAGTACCAGACCGTCTATGCCATGAAGGAGGAGCACTCGGCTGCCGCTCCCACGGCGGGTCTGCACTTTACGCCCGAGCTCATGGCGGCTATCGAGGCCAAGGGCGCGAAGTTTGCCGCCGTCGAGCTCGAGGTGGGCATCGATACCTTCCGTTTGGTGGAGGAGGACGATCCCACGCAGCATGTGATGCACACCGAGCGCTACCACGTGTCGCAGGAGGTTGTCGACGCTGTGCATAAGGCTAAGGCCGAGGGGCATCGCGTGATCGCCGTCGGCACCACTGCAGTGCGCTCGCTCGAGAGCGCCTTTGACACGGATGCCCCGGTGTCCGATCCGGCCGTGACAGCGCGTTATTTTGAAGGCCGTGAGGACGGCGCCGACACGCTCGGCCGCGGTGACATCGTGGTGCGCGAGAACATCGAGACTCAAAACACTGCCAACCACCAGATTG
>UQYE01000028.1:0-25892 GCA_900545145.1 uncultured Collinsella sp.
GTACGCGACCGACGATTGAACGTCAGATTGCCGCTTAGGGGCGTTTGCAGCGTCGACCGGTCCGTCGTTCGTTAGAACGACGGAACCAATAGGTTCGTTAGAACGGCGGACCCAAAGGCGTAACTACTTAACTACATCAAGTTGCAAACAGCCGCCGCGAAGGCAACGGGGTCCTCGGGGAGGATACCCTCGACCAGCAGGGCCTGATCGTAGAGCAGGCCGGAGTACTGCTTGATCTTGTCGGCGTCACCTGCCTTCTGGGCAGCGACAAGCTTGTCAAAGACCGGGTGCTTGGCGTTGAGCTCGAGCACGCGCTGGCTCTTGGGCATGCCGTCGGGCGCGCCCTCGGGCCCCTTCTGGAGCACCTTCTCCATCTCGAGCGAAAGCGGACCCTCGGTGGTGATGCAAGCGGGGGCATCGGTCAGGCGCGCGGAGACGGCAACTTTCTCGACCTTGTCACCGAGCGCCTCCTTCATAGCGCTAAAGAGGTCCTCGTTTTCCTTGGTGGCGTCCTCGGCCTCCTTCTTCTCGTCCTCGGTCGCCAGATCAAGATCGCCAGTCGCAACGTTCTTGAGCTCCAGGTGACGATCCTCGACCTCGGGCTCGGCACCGTCGGCAACGGCCTTTTCGGCAGCCTCGCGGGCGGCGTCGTCCTCGTAGATCTTGGGCATATCGGCGGCCACGTACTCACGCATAGCCTGGAACGTGAACTCATCCACATCCTGCGTCAGCAACAGCACGTCATAGCCGCGCTCGAGCACGCCCTTTACCACGGGCATCTTGGCCAAGCGCTCACGCGAGTCGCCGGCGGCGTAGTAGATGGCCTTCTGATCCTCGGGCATGCCCTTGGCATACTCGGCCAGGGTGATCATCTTCTGCTCCTTGGCAGACCAGAACAGCAGCAGGTCGGCGAGCTCGTCGGCCTTCATGCCGTAGCTCGAGTAGATGCCGTACTTCAGACCGCGACCAAAGTTCTCAAAGAACTTCTCGTATGCCTCGCGGTCGTTGTCGCGCATGTCCTCAAGGTCGGCAGTGATCTTCTTCTCAACACGCTTGGCAATGGCCTTGAGCTGACGGTTCTGTTGCAGCGTCTCACGCGAGATGTTGAGCGTCACGTCGGCAGAGTCCACGACACCGCGCACAAAGTTGTAGTAGTCGGGCAGCAGGTCGTCGCACTTCTCCATAATCAGCACGTTGGAACTGTAGAGCGCCAGGCCCTTCTCGTAGTCCTTGCTGTACAGATCGAACGGGGCGCGACCCGGCACAAACAGCAGCGCATCGTACTCAAGCGTACCCTCGGCATGGAAGCTGATAGTGCGCGCGGGATCGTCAAAGTCGTGGAACGTGGACTTGTAGAACTCGTTGTAATCCTTCTGCTCAACGTCGGAGCTGCGCTTTTTCCAGATCGGCGTCATGGAGTTGATGGTCTCGAGCTCCTGGTAGTCCTCGTACTCGGGCTTGTAGTCGTCGCCGGCGTCCTCGGGCTTGGGTTTCTGGCGGCTCTTGCTCACCATCATCTGAATCGGGTAGCGCACATAGTTGCTGTACTGCTGAATCAGGCTCTTGAGGCCCCACTCGGTCAGGAAGCGATCGTAGGTCTCGGCCTCGCCGTCGGCGTCGAGCTTCTCGTTCTCGCGCAGCGTCAGGATGACATCGGTGCCGTGCTCGGCGCGCTCGCCGTCTTCGATGGTGTAACCCTCAAGACCATCAGACTCCCAAACGTGGGCGGTGTCCTCGCCATAGGCGCGGCTGACAACCTTTACGTGGCTGGCAACCATAAAGGCAGAGTAGAAGCCCACGCCAAACTGGCCGATGATGTCGACATCGGAGCCCTGTTGCTCGGCGTTCTCGGTCTTAAACTCCTCGGAGCCGGAATGGGCGATGGTGCCCAGATTGCGCTCGAGCTCCTCGGCGGTCATGCCAATGCCGTTATCCGAGATGGTAATGGTGCGGGCGTCTTTATCAAAGGAGACGCGAATAGCCAGGTCGCCCTGGTCGAGCTTGACGCTCGGGTCCTGCAGGCTCTTAAAGTTGAGCTTGTCGACGGCGTCGCTCGCGTTAGAGATAAGCTCGCGCAGGAAGATTTCCTTATTGGTGTAGATGGAGTTGATCATGAGGTCGAGCAGTTTTTTGCTCTCGGTCTTAAATTGACGCATGTGCAGTCCTTTCGCGCTACCCCCGTCCGCAAAAACGGCCCGGTTGCCCGAGCCGCATCGCAGACCTGCTATGTTCAGACTTAGATTTTATAACCCATTAGCGCGCATATATACATACGGAACCGAAAAACTGTATGTCCAAACGCTCTGATGCGCCAATTGCCAAGGAGTGTCCCCGACTGCCGGCAGGAAAGGAACGTCCCTATCTGCCATCTACGCGCTTGGCCATCCAAGCATGGGGCTGGCCCTCGTCTTCGTAGTCCACCGGGGCAATCTGCGTGTAACCCGCCTTGGCATAGAGCGGCAGCACGTATTCCTGCGCATGCAGCTTAATGAGCTTGGCGCCGGCATCACGCGCGCACGTATCACTGGCCTCGACAATCTTGCTCGCCAAACCGCGACGGCGCATGCTCGGCAGCACGGCCACGCGCCCCATAATGTAGGTCTCCCCCGCCGCGACGCCTTCGTCCAAGTCGCACGCCGGCGACACCGGAGCCTCTGCGTCAGCCGCGCGCTCAAGCTCTTCGGGAAACACGCGCGAGCAACCGGCAAGCTCGCCGTCTACATAGAGCGTCACATGAATGCAGTTCGGATCCTCGTCGATAGCGTCAAACTCGTTCTCGTAGCCCTGCTCGTCCATAAAAACGACGCGGCGCACCAACGCCGCGTCATCAAAGCATCCCGTCTTAAGTTGGATATCCATGGCTGCCCTTTCATTCAATGCGAACGTTAGGGACAGATTTTAGCGAAAATGAGCTCCGCGCACGCTAAACTTCGCGCGAGCCTTCGCCAGGCAATCGTAATGACCCACGTTATGGGCATCGCTCGCGATGAAGCTGTACAGGTTCTGATCGAACAGGCGCTGTGCCGGCTTTTTCTCGCGACCAAAGCGACCGCCGGCAATAAAGTCCGCCGAAGCCTGCAGCTTGCAGCCCATATCGACCAGGCGCTCCGCCACGCTTACATCCTTTTGAACCGCACGATAGCGCTCAGGATGAGCGATGATCACCTGGTAGCCACGGCACTGCAAATCGTAAATCGTGTTCTCGTACTCTCTAAACGCATACGCATCGGCATGCGTCGAAAGCTCGAGCAGAAACTCGTTGGTCCCATCGAAATGCAAGTGATCCGCGGCATCGATACCAAGCTCAACGAGCTTTCGATGGTTGACCTCGAAGCCCATCTGGAGCGGAAAACCGTCAGCGTTATCGCGCAGCAGCTCAAAGGCATCCCACATCTTGTCGTAATCAAAATAGGGATCACGGCAGTGAGGAGTGCAAACGATTCTGGTTACACCGGCCCGCTTGGCAGCCTCGAGCATCGCCAAGCTCTCTTCGAGATCGGCGGCGCCGTCGTCTACACCCGGCAAGATATGGCAATGAATGTCACGCATAGGTCGGCCCTAATCAACTAAACGTTTGCTCGGTTGGTGAAGATGCCCTTTTTGGAAGTGCCCTGATCGTCGGAGCCCTTCTTAACCTTCTTACCGTCCTTGGTGTAGTAAGAATAGTAGTACTCGCTGGTCTCGGTCTCACAGTAATTCATGACGGTACCGATGAGCTTGACCTTCTCGGACTTCTTAAGCTGGGCGATAGCGTTGAGCGCCTCTTCGCGCTTGGTAAAGTCCTCACGCACCACGAACAGCGCGCCGTCGGTCAGGCTGGCAATCTCGGCAGCATCGATGAAGGTGCCGACCGGAGGAGCATCGAAGATGACGTACTGGAACTTGGCGGACAGTGCCTTGACCAGCTTGGCAAAGCGATGGGAGACGATGATGTCGGCAGGATTGGGAATATGTGGCTCGGCATCGAGGAAGTAGAAATTCTTCTGACCTGTCTCGACAATCGCCTGGTCGATAGAAACCTGCTCGGACAGGACTGCATAGAGTCCGCCGCGGGAGCGGACGCCGAGCATATCGGCAAGGGACCTGCGACGCATATCAGCCTCGACCAGCAGGACACTCTTGCCGCTCGTGGCGATTGCCTGAGCAAGGTTAATGGAAACCGTAGACTTGCCCTCGTTGGGAATCGAGGAGGTAACGGTGATGGTGCGAATGGGGTCATCCACGCTCGCAAAGCGGATGTTGGCCAGAAGGGTCTTGGCGGCATTCTGCACAACGAGCTTATCGGTGTTCTTTGCCTTAGCCATGCCTATTTACCACCTTTCATAGCCGGAATTCGGCCAACAACGGGAATACCCAGGAGCTCTTCTGCCTCTTCGGCACCGCGGATGCGGGTATTGAGCATGTCTGCCAAAACGACATAGGCAACTGCGATAAAGATACCGGCGAGGAACGCGACGGCAATATACAGCGTGCGCTTGGGGCCGCTGGGGGCTTCGGGGGTCTTAGCCTCGTCGATAACGTTGATGCTCTGGGCAGCGCCGACGTTCTGAGCGACCGTACTCACCGAGCTGGCAATGGCCTTTGCGACCTCAGCCGTCTCCTTGGCATCGGTGCCGGTAACCGAAAGCGTAATGACACGCGTGGTGGTCTCGGAGGAAACAGACACCTTGTAGTCATCCAAATCGGTGAGGCCCAGTTCTTTGGCGGCGCCGCTCTTAACGCTATCGCTATCCAGCAGCGTGGCGATATCGTTGGAAAGCATCTGGCTCGCCGAGAGATCGTTGTAGCTCATCTGACCGCTATCGTCGGTCTTGGCGAGAATGTACATGCTCGTCGTCGCGGTATAGGTGTTGTCCATCGCAACGAAGGACACGATGCCCATGGCGATCGCGCAGACCACCGGAAGGGTGATGACCAGCTTGAGGTGCTTCTTCAGCAGCTGGAACAGTTCGAGAAGGGTCATGCAGCTTGCCTTTCATTTCCCCAGTTCGGATTGACAAAACTGTCCGTATGTTATCGCATCTTTTTACCGAGACCAAACTCTATACATAAGAAACAGGCTCTCCTGTAAAAATGTCGGAAGCAATCGTAAAATTGCACAACAACGCCGCACCCGAAAGTCAAATGCGGCGTCTACATCAATATCTGTGTTGTATCGCTATGCGAATGGCTCGTCCTGCTGTATGGGAAACGTCACCGTAATGGTGGTTCCCACGCCCAACTCGCTCGACAGATCAAGCGTGGCGTGATGATACAGGGCCGCATGCTTGACAATGGCAAGCCCCAGGCCGGTTCCGCCGCGTGCCTTGGACCTACTCTTGTCCACGCGATAGAACCGCTCAAATACCTTGCCCTGTTCTTCAGGCGCGATACCGATTCCCGTGTCGGCGACAGCGAGGAACGGATGGCCTTCGTCGTTGGTGCCGCACTGCAGCGTAACCGTACCGCCGGGCCGATTGTAGCGGATGGCGTTGCTTGCCAGATTATAGATGAGCTCGTCGACCAAGCGCGACACGCCTTCGATGACCACAGGCTTGGTCTCATGACTTATCGTCACATTCGCCTGACGGGCAACCTGTTCAAGACGCTGCTCAACCGCGTAGATCGCACGCGAGAGCTCAATAGGCTCCGTGGACCCAATGGGCACTGCCTCGCCTTCAGTTGCACGTTCGGCCTCGTCCAAGTTAGACAGCGTAAGGATGTCGTTGACAAGCGCTGCCAAGCGGCCCGCCTCACGATAGATGCGACCGCCAAAGTTGCGCAGGTCGTCCTCGCCCTCGACCATGCCATTTGCGATGAGCTCGGCATAGCCCGAAATCGCCGTAAGCGGCGTCTTGAGCTCATGGGTGATATTCGCCGTGAACTCGCGGCGCATACGGTCGTTGTCCGCTAGCACCGCCATTTGGCGCTTGAGTTCCTGGCGCTGCGACTCGATGCGCTCAAGCATGGGGACCATCTCGGCATAGGCGTGCTCATAGCTACGGCGTGGGTGATCCAAATCCACCTCTTGCAACGGCGCGATGATGGCACGGGACTCGCGGCGCGCCATAAAAAACGAGAGCACCGCACCCGCTGCTGCGATAAGCAGCATCGGCGCCAGCATCGACAGCAAAATCGCCGCAACGCCAGGCTGGGCCTGCGCCAAGCGGACAACCTGGCCGTTATCAAGGACGACGGCGCGATACAGCATAATCTCGTCGAGCGTAGAGCTTGCACGCTCCGCGGAACCCGAACCATTCTCAAAGGCCTCGATGACCTCGGGGCGATCGCCGTGGTTGGGCAGTGTGGAAGGCGACGCCTCGTTGTCGTAGGCAACCGATCCATCCTTGTTAATCAGCGTGATGCGCAAGTCCTCGCGATCGAGGCTTCGCAAGAACGGGATGGGCTCCCGCTGCTCGTCGAGGGCGGCAGCAATGAGCTCGGTTTCCTGCGCCAGATTGGCACTCGTGGCATCCGCCAAAGTGTTTTGCACAAAGAACGCGCCCAGCACCGTAAACGCCACGATAACCGCCATGGCGCAGACAAAGATCGTCACAAAAACGCGGTGCGACAGCGTATGTTTTCCCTGGGGGGCGAAGACCACGGGTTACTCCTCCGATGCGGTGGCCGCGGTGTCGTCGCCTTCGGCACCATCACCGGCAGAAGGCTCGGCCAGGCGATAGCCCACGCCGCGCACGGTCTCGATGGCGCTGGCATGCTCGCCCAGTTTTTGGCGAAGCGTCTGCACGTGCACGTCAACGGTGCGCGAACCGCCGTCGAAGTCCCAGCCCCACACGCTCTGCAGCAACGACTCGCGGGTAAAGACCACGCCGGGCTTGCGCATGAGGTACTCGAGCAGGTCGAACTCGCGCAGGGTGAGCTTAAGCGGCTCGCCGGCAACGGTCACCTCGCGATGGCTGGGCGAGAGCACGATGCCGCCCACGCTGAGCACATCGCTCGCCTGCTTGACCATGCCGCCGCGACGCAGCAGTGCGCGGCAGCGGCTCGCAAGCTCCATGAGCGAAAACGGCTTAGTCAGGTAATCGTCGGCACCGCCATCGAGCGCCATCACCTTGTCGAGCTCGGTGTCCTTGGCGGTAAGCATCATGATGGGCACCGTCGCCGTCAGGCGATCGGCACGCAGGCGACGCATAATCGCCAAGCCATCGGTGTCGGGCAGCATGATATCGAGCAGCACAGCATCGGGCACCCGTCGCGCCACGGCAGCCTTAAACTCGCCATCGCACGAAAAGCCCTCGGCCTCGATTCCCTGCTTGCGCAGCGCGTAGACCGTCAAATCCCTGATGTTGTCATCGTCCTCGACGTAATAGATCATGTTGAACCCCTTTGCGGCCGATATGACCGCATCTTAACCCTAAAAGCACCTGTAAAAGACAGCGTCAGCCAAAACGCCCCGTCAAATAATCCGCCGTGCGCGGATCGGACGGATTTTTGAAGAGTTGTGCGGTAGGCGCGTGCTCCACCAGCTCACCCAGCAAAAAGAACGCAACCGAATCGGAAATACGCGCGGCCTGCTGCATGTTGTGCGTCACGACCACCAGCGTGCAGGTTTCCTTGAGCTCGCAGGCAAGCTGCTCCACCACGAGCGTCGACACGGGGTCGAGCGCCGAGGTCGGCTCGTCCATCAGCAGAATGTCGGGCTGCACGGCAAGTGCGCGGGCGATGCACAGGCGCTGCTGCTGTCCACCCGAAAGACCCAGGCCCGGCTCCTTGAGCTTGTCCTTGACCTCATCCCATAGCGCAGCGCGACGAAGGGAGTCCTCGACCAGCTCATCGAGCACGGCACGGTCGCGCACACCCATACCGCGAGGACCGTAGGCGACATTGTCGTAGATGCTCATGGGAAATGGGTTGGGGCGTTGGAACACCATGCCCACGCGCTGGCGCAAACGGCAGATGTCGTAATCGCCCAGGATATCTTGACCATCGAGCGCGATCTTGCCCTCGATGCGGCAATCCTTGATGCCGTCGTTCATGCGGTTAAAGCAGCGCAGCAACGTGGACTTTCCGCAGCCCGAAGGCCCGATGAACGAGGTGATCTGCTTGTCGCGGATCTTGATATTCACGTCCTTGAGCGCATGGTGGTCGCCATAGAACAGGTCGAGGCCCTCGACATCGATGCGCGTCGGCGAGGCGGCAAGATCCTCTGCCGTGGGGCGAGTCGCATCCCCAACCTCGCGCTCATGCGCGGCCTCGGCCTGCGCTTCCATGAGTTCTTCAAGCTCCGTGGGCTCCACAGCCGCAGCAGCCGTCATACCGCATACCTCCATATCGATATCAATTCAGCAGTATCGATAGTAGGAATCGCGGCTCATACGCACGTGAGCACATTGTCAAGTGTTTGTAAGGGCACGCTGGCTATGCGGCGGGCAGCTCGATGGTGAATATCGTGTGTTCGGGCGTCGATTCGCATGCAACGGTACCGCCGTGTGCCGCGATGATCTCCTTGGCAATAGCAAGGCCCAAACCGGCACCACCGCGATTGGTCGCACGCGCCGCATCCAGGCGATAGAACTTCTCAAAGATCACCTTGAGCTTTGCCGCAGGGATCGGATCGCCCTGGTTTATAAATCGTACGCGCACGCCGCCATCGTCTTGGCGCCTGGCCTCAATCGTGATCATCGAGCCTTCATAGCTATAGGCAACGGCGTTTTTCATGATGTTGTTGAATACGCGAGCCATCTTGTCGCCGTCCACGAGCACCGTCAGATCCTCGCAGATATCAACCTGGGCTTCTTTATGCTGTTCGTTGAGAATGGGATAGAACTCGTCGGCCACCTGTGCCAGTAAGAGCCCTAAATCGACGTAGCTGCGGGTGAGCACGATATCGTGGAAATCAAAGCGCGTGATGTCGAAGAACTCCTCGATGAGCGCATCGAGCCGGTGGGCCTTGTCGAGTGCCACGCCCGTAAAACGTGCGCGCTGCTCAAGCGGCAAATCGGGGGCCTCCTGCAAGAGCGAAAGGTAGCCCACCACGCTGGCGAGCGGCGTGCGCAGGTCGTGCGCCAGGTACGTCACCAGGTCATCTTTGCGGTGGGATTCGTCACGCAGGGCTTGTTGAACCCTACGCTCGCAATCGCGCACCCGGTTGAGCGCGCCCTCGACCTCGAGGAAGTCGCCGTCAATGTTGTCCCATGTGTCGGGGTTATCGATCAGACGGTCCTGAATGCGGGCGGCGATCACGCGGTCGGCATGCTGCTCGCCCTGCTCATAACCCTGGTAGTACAGGGCACGCCCGCAAAAGAACAGGACGCACACGGCAAGTGCCAGCACAAAGCCAAGCATGTTGAACACAAAGCCGGCATCAAAGAACACGGGCTCGCGAATACCGCCAAGCGCCAGGGTCCCGATCGCCAGCGTAAGGGTCCACGCGGCACCGCCGATTACCACGCAGCGGCGAACGATTTCGAATCGATCGATCAGCAAAAAGCCAATGAGCAGCACCGCCAGGATGCCAACGATATTGTCGATGCCGATGAGCAGCAGACTCAGCATAAAGAGCAGTACCGTCGCCAACGCACGGTTGTCAACGACCGCCCTTACGTATTCAAAGAGTCGATCGGGCACCTCGAATACCCGCCTATCGTCTTTTGTCATATCCACTTCCCCACCATCAAAGGCGTTATTCGATTATGTAGCCGACGCCCCAGACGTTTTTGATAAAGCGCGGCTTTTGAGCGTCGTCGCCAATCTTTTCGCGCAGGTGGCGAATGTGCACCATCACCGTATTGTTGGAGCCGGGCATAAAATCCTCGTTCCACACCGCGCGGAACAGGTCCTCCACGGCCACCACGCTGCCGCGATGCTCGACCAGATACAGCAAGATGGAATACTCGATGGGCGTGAGGCGAACCGGTGAACCGTCCACTGTCACGGAACGAGCATCGCGGTTGATCTCAAGGCCGTCGAGCTGGATGGTCGGCGACTCGGCCGCCTGCGCGCGGCTACCGTAGCTGGTGTAGCGACGAAGCTGAGCGTGCACGCGTGCGATGAGCTCAAGCGGACGGAACGGCTTGACCACATAATCGTCCGCGCCAAGCGAAAGGCCCTCGATCTTGTCTTGCTGGGCATCGCGCGCCGTCAGCATGATCACGGGATAGGTATGGCTGGAACGGATCGTACGTAGCAGCTCAAAGCCATCGATATCGGGCAGCATGACATCCAGCAGCGCCAGATCGAACTCCTGCTCCAGGATTGCCTTGGCAGCATCGGCCCCGCTATAGGCAATCTGGACATCAAAGCCCTCTTTTGTAAGGTAGATACCAACCAAGTCGGCGATGGCCTTCTCGTCATCAACTACCAAAATGCGCTCGTTCATGCGTGCTCCTCTCGCGCTCCATTATGCCCGAGGCGACGCACGCCACACACAACAAGCGTGGGTGATTAAGTCGGCCTTAAGCACCCTTGTGCCCGTTCGGGCGCGGATGTGGGCCACGCACGCACGCGATGATCGCCGACGCCGGCAAACGATATACTCTAGTTCCAGAAGAGACCATCCCGTCGAAAGCGAAATCCGTGAAGTCCCTCACCTCTTTTGCAAAGCGCTCAGCCCAGCTTGCCGCCGGCTTTGTCTGCGCTATCGCCCTTGCCGCTGGCGCGCCCACCGTCGCCGGCGCCCAAGTGCTCACGACCGACAATGTTTGCGGCAAAACCGCCGATGCGCGCGGCATCACGGCCGAAAACCTGCCCGATATCGATGCGACCAATGCCCTCGTCATGGGCAAAGACGGCACCGTCTACTATGCCCGCGGCGCCGATGAGCAGGTCAAGATTGCCTCGATCACCAAGGTCATGACCGCAATCCTAACCGTCGAGAATTGCAAGATGGACGAGAAGGTCACGGTGAGCAACGCCGCAGCCACCGTGGGTAATTCGACCGCCGGCTTGCTCGAAGGTGACGAGCTTACCGTGGAGCAGGCACTGCGCGGCCTGATGATTCCCTCGGGCAACGACGCCGCCGTCGTGCTCGCCGAATATGTGGGCAAGAAGATCGACCCTAAGACCAAAGACGCCGAGGCAACCTTTGTGAAGGCCATGAACGAGCGCGCTAAGAAGCTCGGCTGCACCGGTACGCTTTTTGAAAACCCGCATGGTCTGGACTTTGATGAGTGGGCTGGCGATATGCACTCAACCGCACACGACGTAGCGCTGATGATGCAGGAGGCCATGAAAAACGACACGATCCGCGAGGTCGTAGCGAGCGAGGATTCCTGGATCGAGGTCACGGGCGCCGACGGCACCGACCATTCGCATTCCATGGACACGCATAACTATTTGCTAGGCCAAGATGGCAACATCGGTGGCAAGACCGGCACCACCGATGATGCAGGCTATTGCTTTACGGGTGCCTACAACCGCGATGGCGACGAGATCTACACCGTCGTTTTGAACTCCACCACCACCGACCAGCGCTTTACCGATACCGCAACCCTTGCCAATTGGTACTACGGTCACAAGGTGACGGTCGCAATCGCCAACACACAGGAAAAGACCGCCAACGGCAACCCGCTTATGGCGCGCATTGGTCAAACCGACTGGACGGATAAGACGATCGACGCCACACTCGCCGATCCCACGGCGCAAGCGACCGTGTTTTCCCTTGCCGGCGAGGTGACCGAAATGGTTAGCTACGACGATCTTTCGGGCACGGTGCATGTGGGCGACAAGGTGGGCAGCGTTACGCTCAAGCAGGATGGCACCAAGATCGCCGTCATGGACCTGGTTGCCGACGAGGAAGGCGCAGGGCCGAATCCCATTGAGTGGCTACTCGTGAAGCTCGATCGCTTGGGCCGCCGCATCGACAACCGCCCGCTCACGGCAGAAAGCGAGACCGTCGCCAAGGCGCCCGAGGTGTAGGGCGCAAGAATAATAAGTCCACTGAAAGGAGGCGTCCGAAAGGATGCCTCTTTTTTTGAGGTTCGAATCCCCAGCTAACGTGGTTCAACTAAAAAAGGGTCCCTTTCGGAACCCTTCTTTAAAGTCTTACTGGCGGAGAGCTGGGGATGTCCGGGCATGCTGCGCATGCCCTCCGGCTTCAAAGCCTGGCGGCTTTTCACCCACGGGCTACAAACGCTTTCGCGTTTGCTTAACGCCCGTGCCCTCTCGGGTTCGAATCCCCAGCTAACGTGGTTCAACTAAAAAAGGGCCCCTTTCGGAACCCTTCTTTAAAGTCTTACTGGCGGAGAGCTGGGGATTCGAACCCCAGATGCCCTTTTGGGGCATACTCGCTTAGCAGGCGAGCACCTTCGGCCTCTCGGTCAGCTCTCCGTAACAGCCGTTCTATAGTAACCAAACAGTCGAAGTTGGGCAAGAGGGAATTTTCTAATTGCCCAGCGGCCTTTCCTCCTTGCAGTTTTCGCCCCTACCCCAGCGAGCGGTTGAGGGAGCCGAGCTCGTCGTTGCCCATGGTGCGCCACATTTGGAAGATGCAACCGCGCGCCAGGAAAAAGAAGCCGTTATCGACCAGCTGCACGGCGGCATCCGCAAGCTGGTTGGCCACCGCGGGCACGGGCGGCAATTCGAGTCCAGCCCTGCGGATGGTCTCGACCGCTTCCTCGAACGTCGGAAGCTCGCTGACACCCATCTCGTTCATAAGGCCCTGCATTTCTTCCAGCGCGCTGCTGCCCGACTCCTCGCCGCGCGGCACCAGACGGTAACAAGCCAGCGCCAGGTCGAGCTGATCGCAATTCCAATAGGCAAACGCCAAGCGATAGAACAGGTAGCCGATTGCAGAACGATCGCTGGCAATACGTAGGCCGTGGCGCGCCACCTCGATAATCTCGTCAAAGCGCTCCAGACGCGCAAGCACGTTGATGAGCGCAAAGTGCGACTGCATGGACGAGCGCGCCAGATCGTAAAGATGGCGCACCTCGGGCAGTGCTCGTTCAAAGTCCTCTTGCTCGGCGTAAAAGCTGCAGATCTCGTGCTGGGCAAAGTACAGCGCATCGGGCGCACGAAGGATTCGCACAGAGCGGTCTTCTTCCAACACCGGTAGCACCATGCGCACCAGCTGGTTATCGCAAAACTGCGTTTGAGCCGGACCTGTCGCCAAAAGCTCGGCGACGGCGCACTTGGCCTCCAACTCCTCGACAAGACGGGAAAAGCCTTCAAAAGCACCTGTACGGTCGACTTTTGCCTGCTCGCGCAATTCAACAACACGGGCCACGTATGGGTCGTCGTCCTCTTCCATGACCTCCAGCTCGTCAGCCGTATCGGCAAGCAGCAGATCGCGCAGCGCCGGCGGCAGCATGCGATGGTCATCACGCGGACGAGCATGAACCTCCGCAGGTTCAATCGTCTCCGGAGCGGTTGACTCATATGCCTCAAGCACACACTTGCACGGCATATCGTCCATGTCTATGCTCTCAAGATCCTTGGCGACAGGCACGCAATCGGCCAGATAGGCCGCGCGCCCAAAGAAATACGTTGCGACAACGCACTCGCCCTGCTCACTGTCGGGAGCAGCAATCTGCACATAGCAGCGCGTGATGCAGGTGCCCGCGGCAAAACACGCTGCCGCAAGCGTAAGCGCCACGCGCGCATCGTGCTCCGCGGCCCAGATCGTGCGCGTGTCCTCGTCCAGCTCGTGCCAGGCGTCATCTTGAGCGTCGTATTCACGTTGCGGCATGGCATCAACGACAGACTGCCCAAACCGAACGAGCATAATCCCCTCGGCAACGTTTGCCCGATAGGTATAGTCGAGCCGCGTGACCACGTTAAGCGCCTCGACAATACGCGCGAAGCGGGTACGCACATCCCACTCACCGCCCGGCTGGCACGAAACCGTTCCCGGTTTGGCCCACGGGTTATCGCTCGAGGTTGTATCGAGCAGTCGGGGAACATCGTTGGTCGTCTTGGCGATATGCCACGCATCAAAGAGCGCGCAGCCCTCAAGGCTCGGCGAGGATGCCGCAGGGACCAATCCGGCCCCGATGTGCTCAAGGATGCCGGAGAGACGGTTAAGACGGCACTCGATGGCAAGCAGCATGTCAATCTCGTCCTGGTCCAGCAGGCTGCGATCAAAATTGAGATAGAAAAGCTTTGAGCGATCGATGCGAGCCAGGCTCATCTCGGACTTAGCGGCGATGGTGCGCAAGCGGGGCAAGTCAATTTCACTCATAAGGGCGGCGGCATAGCGCTCGATACCGCTCGGATTCTCGGCATGGTCAACGCGGTAGAGCAGCGTCTCGATAGCATCAGGGAGCGGTGTCGTGTTAAAGCCCAAAAACACCTCGACCGGCTCGGGCAACTTTACGAGCTTGATCTTGTCGACAACGTTTTGCATACCCTCGTCGAGTCCGTCGGCGTCCGCCGTGCTCGCAATGGTATTTTCGGAGTCAGCGAATATCACGTAGCGCAGGAACATCGATGCCATGAACTCACCGTAAGGAAGGGAGCGGGTCGAATTCCATGTCTCGTGATCGGACTGTTCGCGCATGGGGCCTTCGGGAGAGCCGACGGTTCGCGCGCACGCGCGCATTGTGCCGTTGGCTCCCCGAACCACAATCTCACCAATACCGGAGTCCGACTCGTCAAGGACCAGTTCCATGTCGGGATCGTTGGGCAGCGGAGTCTCGCTAACGGGGCGGTCCACCTTGTACACCTCGCCCGAAACGCTTACGTAGCCCAAAAGCGACACATGACTTTTGCCAACGAATTCGACGACATAGCAAGATTCATGCTGATCCTCGCCAAAGAGTTTCCAGACCACGCCATATGAACGTCCCGCAGGCTGCTCGGGCATCGCCGGAAAGCGCTTTTTGGGATCGAGAAACCTGAGCTTGTATGTCGGACGCTCTGCCACGAAGTATCACCCTGATCGGTCGCTTGAAGAAGGAGTGGTCGCGAATAAGTCGCGACATCTACTCGGAATCTTACACGAGTCGACAGGAAATCGTCCGCTTTACGCCCGCGCCTCGACCGAGGTTCGAATCCATGCGGTGCTTACGTAAAAGAAAAGCCCCCGTTGCCGGGAGCTTTAATCTCAAATGGTGCGGCGTATAGGATTCGAACCTATGACGTTCTGATTCGTAGTCAGACCCTCTATCCAGCTGAGGTAACGCCGCAGCGCAAAACATATAAAACCACTTTAGCTTATTGGAGTCAAGCACAATCTCAAACTTTTTTGTGGAACGCAGTTTTGTCATGCTGCTCCGCATATACCGTCGTTCCCCGTACGATCGATTGGCTTTTCGATCACGTCAAACTTAGCATCAAGTTCCCTCAGGAGCGATCTCACCCGCTGGGCACAATCATAATCGGCAAACGAGATACTCAACATGCGAGCAACCTGGTTAGATGTCCGGACCCCATAGAAATGCTCCAGGGCCACAAGCCCCTCGTGCGCCACAAACGTCTCAACCACATGAGGCGACTCCTCAAAGCACCATTGGGTCAACGGACCCCCGCTCGTCTGTCGAACCACCAGGCCACCCATGCCAGACGGCTCACACGTCACAAGCAGGTACTCCCCGCCCTCGTCGCTCTCAAACAAAACCACCCGATCATCAAACAGCTCCATCGCGTCCCCTTTCTCTCGCTCTTATTTAGCAAAAGCATAGCAGGTAGATGGCTGTATACAGAACAGTTGTTCGTGTGTTTTCTATTGAGCTGTCCGCACAGCATGGTATGGCCGCACACAAAAAGGGCACCCCAAAAAGGAGTGCCCTAGCAAATCGCTTATGCAGCCAATCTACGCGACCGGCTCGATCTTCTCGAGGCCGCCCATGTAGGGACGCAGAACCGCGGGGATCGTGATGGTGCCGTCAGCGTTCTGGTAGTTCTCCAGAATGGCTGCCATGGTACGGCCAGCCGGCAGACCGGAACCGTTGAGGGTGTGCAGATAGCGCGAACCCTTGAAGTTCTCGGGGTCGCGATACTTGATGTTGGCGCGACGGGCCTGGAAGTCACCGCAGTTGGAGCAGGAGCTGATCTCCTTGTAGGCGTTGTAGCTCGGCAGCCAGACCTCGACGTCGTAGGTCTGACGGGCAGAGAAGCCCAGGTCGCCGGTGCACAGGCTAATCACGCGATACGGAAGACCCAGCTGCTGCAGCAGGAACTCGGCCTCGGCGGTCATGCTCTCGAGCTCCTTGTCGGACTCCTCCGGCTTGGCAAACTTGACCATCTCGACCTTGTCGAACTCGTGCTGGCGAATGATGCCGCGGGTATCGCGACCAGCGGAGCCGGCCTCCTCGCGGAAGCAGGGGGTGAAGGCGGTGTAGCGGCGCGGCAGGGTATCGGCGTCGAGGACCTCACCGGCGTGCAGGTTGGTGAGCACGACCTCGGCGGTGGGGATCAGGAAGTTGTCGCCCGAGACGTGATAGGCGTCGTCCTCGAACTTGGGCAGCTGGCCCGTGCCGAACATGGTCTGACGCTTGACGACGATGGGCGGCCACCACTCCTTAAAACCACGGCTGGTGTGCGTATCGAGGAAGAAGTTGATGAGGGCGCGCTCAAGACGGGCGCCGGCGCCACCGAGAACGGTGAAGCGGCTGCCGGAGAGCTTGTTGCCGCGCTCGAAGTCAAGGATGTCGAGGTCGGTGCCCAGATCCCAGTGCGGCTTAAAGTCGAAGTCGAACTCGCGCGGGGTGCCCCAACGACGGCGTTCGATGTTCTCGTCCTCGTCCTTGCCGTACGGCGTGGCCTCGCAAGGAATGTTGGGCAGGTGAGCCATGAAGTCGTACTGCTCCTGCTCGAGGGCGGTGCGGCGCTCGGCCAGACCGTCAATTTTCTCGTTGACGGCGCGCACGGCCTCCTTGGCGGCCTCGGCCTCGTCCTTCTTGCCCTCCTTCATCAGGGCGCCGATCTTCTTGGACTCGGCATTGCGCGTGGCTTGAAGTTCCTCAACCTCAGTGATGACGGCACGACGCTCGTCGTCGAGCTCAAAGAACTTCTCGCGATCCCAAGACGTCTGGCGGTTAGCCATGGCGACATCGATGGCATCGGGGTTCTCGCGAACAAACTTGATATCAAGCATTAGATCCTCCGGCGATATACATTCCATTTAGGTTGCAACCTTGTACATGTATGGGCAAGTATATACTTATGAGCGTTTACGACCCAACTCAACTACGCAAGAAGGCACCCAATGGACGCAGTTTTTTCCTTTTTGTTTGGCACCCGCACCGGTTTTGCCATCCTTTTCGCCGGCGGCATCCTGCTGTTTGCGATTCTTGCCTTTGTAATGGAGAAGCGCACCCATAAGATGTATGTCGACCGCGGCCCCAAGTCCGAGGACGAAGAAGACAGCTTCTGGGACTAACCTGCCAAAAAGGGACAGGTTTATTTTGGTCGGTTTTCTCTGGGCAAACGCAAGCGCCCCGCAACTGGAATTGAACCAGTTGCGGGGCGTTTTTCGCTAAAAGGACAAAACCGCAGGAAAAACCTGCCAAAATAAACTGTCCCTTTTTTGGTCGGTTTTACTGGAGGGTTGCGTCGATTGCCTTGACCAGGGCGCTGCGCATGCCGGCGTCCTCGAGTGCAACGACGCCCTTGATGGTGGCACCACCGGGCGAGCACACGGCATCCTTCATCGCTGCAGGATGCTGACCGGTTGCGAGCTGCAGCTTTGCCGTACCCAGCACCATCTGGCTCACAATGCGATAGGCATCGGCACGCGGGATACCGTGCTTGACCGCCGCATCGCCCAGGGCCTCGATCGCCATGGCGACGAATGCCGGAGCGCAACCGCCCACGGTGCCGCCCACAAACAGCAGGCTCGTATCGAGCTCGACGACAGCGCCAAGCTTACCGAGCAGGTCGAGCACCACAGCACGCTGCTCGTCGTTAAGCGTCGAAGCCTTCTCGCAGGCGATGACGCCCTCGCCCACCGAAACCGGCGTGTTGGGCACCGTCGAGATATGCGCGACGCCCGGCAGGACCTGCTCCCACTTGGCACTGTCCCAGGTCCAGGCAACCGACAGAACGACCTTTTTGGCAAGAGCATCCTTAAGCGGGGCGAATACCTTCTCGATCATGTACGGTTTGACCGCAGCGACCACGATATCGGATGCGGCGACAACCTCGGCGGCATCGTGGCAGGCGACCATTCCGCGCGCCTCGCAGCGCTCAACCAGTGCGTCGTAGCGACCCGCGCAGGCGCACATGTCGCTCACAGCTACACCGGCAGCGATCCAGCCATCGGCCATAGCGCTCGCCATATTGCCAAAACCGACAAATCCAATCTTCATATCGCATAGTCCTTTCAGACACATTCCTCAAAACGAAAGGTATTGTCCCACGCCATTGTTTCGTATTGCCGACCTATTTGTGATACGGCTCGCCACGACTGATCTTGCAGGCACGGTAAATCTGCTCCAGCAGCACCACACGCGCCAGGTTATGCGGCAAGGTAATGCGTCCAAAGCTGAGCATCTCGTCGGCTCGTGCGCGCACGTCATCGCTCACGCCGTCCGAACCGCCGATTACAAAGGCAATGTCGCTGCTGCCTCGCAGCATAAGATCGTCGAGCCTCGCCGAAAACTCCTCGCTCGAGCGCTCCTTGCCCTCGATAGCCAGCAGGATCACATGCGCTCGAGATGGCAAGGCGGCAAGAATCGCCGCCCCCTCCTTGTCACGCGCAGCATCCACACCGCCCGCCTTAGCCGGGTCGATATCGGCCACCTCGCGGATATCCACCTTGGCATAGGCACCTAGGCGCTTGGTGTACTCAGCGCACGCGTCCTTCCAAAAGCGCTCCTTGAGCTTACCGACGCAAACGACGGTGTATTTCACGCGCGTCTACTCCTTCGAATCGTTTTGAACTTTGCCGGCGGCCAGCATCTGCTCGAACATCGAGGCCGACTGCGAAAAGTCGCTCGGCAGCACGACCGTCGAGGTTTTACCCGTGCGAGCGAACTCCGTCATCATCTCGGACCACTGCGTAAACATGAACAGTTGGTTGGCCTCGTCATTGCCGACACCCGTCTCCTGGATGATCTCGAGCGAATCTTTGATACCCAGCGCGATGGCCTTGCGCTGGTTGGCGATGCCCTCGCCCGCCTTTTCCATAGCCTCGGCCTCGGCGGTCGCCTCGGTGACGCGCTTGATGCGGTCGGCCTCGGCGAGCTCCTGCGCGGCAGCGCGCTTGCGCTGGGCAGCGTTGATGTCGTTCATGGAGTTCTCAACCTCGGTCGGCAGTGCGATTTTGGTGATGAGCGTCGACACGAGGGTGAAGCCGTAGGCGGCCATCTGCTCGGACACGGTGGCATTAACGTCCTTGGCGATGTCATCCTTCTTGGCAAAGACCTCATCGAGTGTGTAGACGGGAATCGAAGAGCGCAGGGCGTCGGTGATGAAGTCACGCATCTGGTCGACGGGCTCCTGCAGCATGTAGTAGCTCTTGTAGATACCCGAATCTGCCGGGCCGGCGCCCATGTCATAGCTCACGTGGTACTGAGCAGAGACCTCAAGGCCGATGGTCACGTTGTCCTGAGTCTTAACGTCGATACCAAAACCGTTTTTCATCGTGCGCAGGCTCACCGTGGCGGCCTTGCGGTCGATCACGGGTACCTTCATGTGGAAGCCCGCATTGACGATGCGATTGAACTTGCCCAGGCGCTCGATGATCACGGCATGCTGCTGTTCAACGACATAGCAGGCGTTGGGAAGCAGCAGCAACAAAATGATGATGGGAAACAAGAGGCTCGTAAGGGCAGCGATGATACCGGAAAACAGCATGGTCTCTCCTCTGATAGGCACACGTTGGCATTAGGATACCCGTCCAAGGAGATCGTGCATAACAAAAAAAGCTCCCATTGCTGGGAGCTCTTTCATTTAATGGTGCGGGCGAAAGGACTTGAACCTTCATGGGGTTGCCCCCATACGGACCTGAACCGTACGCGTCTGCCAATTCCGCCACGCCCGCGTGCAGGAATTAGAATAACGGAGCGCCACCGCGAACGCAAGAACTATTTTTGAAAAAGTTTGCAGGCATTTTCCCAAGCGGCATGCGCGATTGTTTCGGCGTCCTCACCAGTGCGATCGATACGGTCGTTAACCAGCGCGTTTGCCGTAATGGAGATCATTGCGGGCTCGCATTCAAGACCGCGGATGGGCTCCGGAGCCATATACGGGCAATCCGTCTCGAACAAAATTCGATCGAGTGAGGTTGCCGCAAATGCTTCGCGCACGTCGTCGTTGCGCTTAAAGGTGGCCGCACCACCATAGGCGATATAGCAGCCCAGCTCCACAAAGCGCTCCATCGTGGCGCGGTCCTCGCCAAAGCAGTGCAGCACACAACCGGCCTGGGGCACGCCCACCTCGCGAAGCACGTTGTAGGCGTCCATGTGCGAGGTACGCTCCTGGTCCGAGTCCTCGTGCCGCAGGTGCAGCTCCACCGGCACATTGCGGCGCACGGCAACTTCGAGCTGACGCGCCATGCAATCAATCTGCACGTTATGGGGTGCCGGCGCGATATCGTCGTCATAGTCCATGTGGTAGTCCAGACCGATTTCGCCAATACCGGCGCACAAAGGGTCATCAAGCGCAGCAACAACCTGCGCGTGAATGTCGTCGGTATAGTCCGGCGCGCCATACGGATGCACGCCGGCAAGATACTTGATCTGCGGGATATCCTGCATCGGCAGAATTTCGCGCACGAGCCAGTCGCTATAGTCCGTCACGCTGCGCTTGTCGGCGATGGGGTCGAAGACCGTCACCAACAGGTCGATGCCTGCCGCCTTGGCACGCACGAGTGTCTCGGGCACATCCTTGCCCCAGAACGAAAGCAGATGCGCATGTGTGTCGGCAAGCGGTGCCAAGGGCACGGGACAAGCAACCGTCTTCTTTTTCTTGGTAAACGTCACGCGTTCGGCATTAAGCGTCATGGGAAAGCTCCCGAGCCAGGCACACAAAGTCGGCGACGCCGAGCGTCTCGGCGCGCGTGGTGGGTGCGATACCGCAAGCCTCAAAGGCGGCATCGAGCACGTCCTTGGCAAAGCCGTTGGCGCTCATGGAATTGCGGATGGTCTTGCGACGCTGAGCAAATGCAGCGTCAATCACGCGGGCCACAAATTCGCGATCGAGTCCTTCGGGCACCACACCGTCAACACGGTCGATACGCACGACGGCCGAGTCCACGTGTGGCGCCGGCATAAAGCAACGCGGCGGCACCTCAAAGCGACCCGTTACCTGCGCATACAGGCCAAGCTTTGCCGTATAGCCGCCATAGGTCTTGTTGCCCGGCACTGCGGCAATGCGATCGGCAACCTCCTTTTGCACCATGACGACGGCGCGCTTTAGCGCCGGCATCGTCTGGAAAAATTGCAAAATGATCGTCGCCGCCACGTTATAGGGCAAGTTCGCGACAAATACCGTCGGCTCACCGCCCGCAGCCTGCTCAATCTGCTCCGGCGTCACCTTGAGCGCGTCGCCCATGATAAAGCGGAAGTTGGCATAGTCGGCGGCGTGGGCATCGAGCACCGGCTCAAGCTCGGGATCGGCCTCAATGGACGTAACGCACGCCGCTTCCTGCAGTAACGCAAGTGTCAACGTTCCACAACCCGGACCCACCTCGAGTACGCGCTCGTCACCTGCAAGCTCGGCAAGCTCGCAGATACGCTCGATCACATGATTGTCGATTAGAAAGTTCTGGCCCAGGCGATGCTTGGTCGCAAGGCCAAACTCCTCCAGCAGCTCCCTGGTGGCCGTGGGGTTTGCCAAAGGCGAAGTTGTCATGGTTGCCTCCTTAGCATGATGGCGGCGTCTTGAAACAAAAGGGCATGGACCGTGGCGGCCATGCCCTTACAGCTAAACAGCAAATTGCCGATATGGCGCTCGCGCGGTCTCTACGCCAGACGCGGGAACAGCGGATCGCCCTTCTCGACGGGCTGACCGCCGGCAAGCAGGCCCCAAGTGCAAATGCCCTTGAGGTCGTCGCTCGCGGCCTCGCCCTCACAGGACAGGCGGCGCAGAGCCTCGACAGAAGTCTGGGGCATGAGCGGCATCAGCAGGTGGGCGGCGATGCGGATGGCCTCGAGCAGGTTGTAAATCACAAATGCCAGCTCGTCAGCCTTGGCCTCGTCCTTGGCAAGCGCCCAGGGCTCGGAGTCCTCGATGTAGTGGTTGGCGGCATGGATGAGCTCCATGACCTCATCCTTGGCTCCGCCGTAATCGAGCATGTCCATCTTGGCCATGTAGCGCTCGACCAAACCGTCGGCAATCTTTGCCAGCGGGTTATCGAACGCGTCGGCAGACGCCGGTTTAGCCGGGGCGCAGCCGTCAAAGTACTTTGCGCTCATGTTGAGCGAGCGCGAAATGAGGTTGCCCCAGCTGTTGGCCAGATCGGCGTTGTAGACCTGCTCCATGCGATCGAAGCTGATGGCGCCGTCGGTGCCGGGGACCACGTCGGTCATAAAGTAATAGCGATAGCCCTCAACGCCCAGCATGTCGATAACGTCCTGCGGAGCGATGGCGTTACCGCGGCTCTTGGACATCTTCTCGGCCTTACCGGTCTCGGCATTGCGCACGGTCAGGAAGCCGTGGGCAAAGACGTGCTCGGGCAGGGCCTCGCCGATGGCCATGAGCATGGCGGGCCAAATGACGCAGTGGAAGCGGATGATGTCCTTACCCACGATGTGGAACTGCGCGGGCCAGCGATAGGCCAGCTCGGCACGCGCCTCGTCGGTGTCGACACCGTAGCCGACGGCCGTCATATAGTTGAGCAGCGCATCGAACCACACGTAGGTCACGTGACCCTCGTCAAACGGGACCTGAATGCCCCAGTCAAAGCTCGTGCGGCTCACGGAAAGGTCGTTAAGGCCGCCCTCGACAAAGCTACGTACCTCGTTCATGCGGAACGCAGGCTCGACAAAGTCGGGGTGCTCGTCATAGAGCTTGAGAAGCTTGTCCTGGAAGGCGGAAAGCTTAAAGAAGTAGGACTCCTCCTGCACGCGCTCAAGCGGACGGTGGCAGTCGGGGCATAGATGCTGGCCGACGCTGCCGTACTCCTCGTCGCCCTTCTGGACCTGCGTATCAGTGAAGTAGGTCTCGTCAGGCACGCAATACCAACCGTCGTAGCTGCCCTTATACAGGTAACCGGACTCCTTCATGCGCTCCCACAGATACTGCACGGCATGATGCTGGCGCGGCTCGGTGGTGCGGATGAAGTCGTCGTTGGAAATCTCGAGCTTGCTCCAAAGCTCCTTGAAGTGCGGGGCCTGGCTATCGGTCCACTCCTGCGGCGTCATGCCATGCTTGGCTGCGGCCTCGGCGACCTTCTCGCCGTGCTCATCCATGCCGGTCAGGAACTTGACGTTATAGCCGGCGGAACGGCGATAGCGAGCCTGAACGTCGGCGATGATGGTGGAATAAGCCGTGCCCAGGTGCGGATCGGCGTTGACGTAGTAGATGGGCGTCGTGATAAAGAACGAAGGCTTGCTTTGATCCATGGGGTTTGTCCTCCAGAAAAACGTTGCATACAGAGGATGATTCTAGCGCAAGGGCTGGATATCCTCCATCTATTGCATATCGAGCACCATGGCATAGACATCGCGCTTGCGGCGCGAATACTTCTGAGACAGGCGCTTGGCCACCGCAGACGCGGGCTCCCCCTCCTCGAGCGCGGCGCGGATATCCTCGCGCAGGGCCTCGTCGGGATCCGCTACCGCAGCGCCAACCGGCGCGATGCCGGCCTCCTCATCCTCGCTCGGCGGCGCGATGACCAGCGCAATCTCGCCCTTTACCTCGCCGCGAGCACGCAGCTCCTCGGCAAGCTGGTCAGCGGGCCCGCGCAAGACCTCCTCGTGCAGCTTGGTGAGTTCGCGGCAGACGGCAACCTCACGCTGGGGAAAGACCTCCGCCACGGCCTCGAGCGTCGCCACGATGCGATGTGGAGACTCGTAGAAGATGAGTGCGCCGGGCACCACGGCAAGGCGCTGCAAACGGCGCACACGGTCGCCGTGCTTTCGGCCCAAAAAGCCCTCGAAGAAAAAATGCTCGCAGGGAATGCCGGACGAAACAAGCGCCGTGACGCAAGCAGAGGGCCCGGGAATAACTTCGATGGGTACATCGGCCTCACGCGCCGCCTCGACCAGCGCCTGGCCGGGATCGGACACGCTCGGCATGCCGGCGTCCGAGGCAAAGGCGAGGGTCTCCCCCGCCAGCAGACGGTCGACCAGGCCGGCAGCGCGGCTAGCGATCACATTCTCGTCGCAACGGACAAGCGGCTTGGAAATGCCCAGGTGCATCAGCAGCTTTGACGTCACACGCGTGTCTTCGCAGCAAATGGCATCGGCGGCGGCAAAAGCCTCGCCAACGCGCGGGGACAGGTCGCCTAGGTTGCCGATGGGCGTGCCGACCACATAGAGTTTGCCCGTATGGGCGCTGTTTTGCGTCATATCAACCTATTCAATCATGCCGCGCTCGAGCGTACCGAGCGCCGCGCGGGCGTCCCATGCTGCAATGCGCTTCTCGGTCTTCCACGTTTGGAAGAACCAACCGGCAGCCGGCGCAAACGAAGCCAGCTGGTTGGCGATAAACACGCGCTCGTAGGCATTGCGGCCCTCGGGCGTAACCGACGAGTTGGCAAAGATCGCCGCGCCCGACCATTCGCCCACCAGCACGGGGAACCCAGTCGAAATCGCTTCTTTAAGCTCGCGCTTGTTACGCGAAATCGCCGTCGTCAGCCCGCGAGGGCTCGTGATGTCGAGCGCATACTCGTCGCGGTAATGGTACAGGTGAAGGTCCATATAGACGTTCTTGTACTTGGCGCCGCGCATAAAATGCTTCCACTCGCTGGGATGCCCCGACGACGAGAAGACGACGATTTTATCCTCGGGCATATACGAACGGACGAGCTCGTAGGCATCGCGATAGAAATTGCGCAGGTAGTGAGCAGGAATGCCATCCGTCATGGTGAAGAGGCTCTTGCGAACGCTCATCTGCGGCGTGTCCAGCAGCTCAATGCCCAGCAGGCTCTCGGCCTCGCCATAGCGATCGGCCAAGCGCTCGAGCACGTCGAGTGCGACATGACGGCCGTTGGTGGACGAATGCCACTCGGCGACAGCCTCCGGCGTGGTGGGCGAATCGTTGGAATCGCCCTGGCCACCGGGCACGGTTGCCAGATCGAGCAGCACGCGGATGTCGTACTTGGCAGCCCACTCAATTGCGCGGTCGATGTAATCGACAACCGATATGTAGGAGGCATCGGACTCCTGTGAGCCAAAGGCATACCAGGGCACCGGCAGACGCACGGCATTGAGACCGATCTGCGCCATGCGGCGAAAATCGCCCTCGCTCACAAACGTCTCGTAATGACGACGCATGCGCTCGTTGTAAGCGGCGGTACCCATGGCCTCCTGCAGCTCGGCTGCGTTGGATGCGCCGGTCGCCGCGTACAGCGACGGGGTCACCCAAGGCTCGGGAATAAACCAGCCAGAGAGATTAACGCCGAGTATCCTCTCCATCACTGCCCCCTTCGGATCATGCAGGTCGAACCCGCATCGTATTGCATAGGATAAGTATCGTTCTGAGTATACCCGCGTGTGCGGACAGGCGACCGAACGGTCTGCAAAGTGACGCGAAAGTGGGAGGAATGTCTGGGAGCAGACGGACTCGGAATGGTGCGACGAGGTGTGTACGCGCGCCGGAGGCAGGCACCGGAAAGTGTGTCCCGTTCTGAGCCCTTATTCTGGGACGCAGTTTCCGCAGAACCCTACATAAAAGAAAAGGACCCCTTTGCAGAGGTCCTAGTCAATTCAAGGTGGCGGGGAAGGGAATCGCGTCCGCGCGCTGCGCGGACGGACCGCTGCGGCGCTTACGCGCCTTGCGAGCTGCGCTGGCAAACGCTTACGCGTTTACTCAGCTCCGCGCCCTCACGGGGTTCGATTCCGTGCGAGGGCTACATAAAAGAAAAGGACCCCTTTGCAGAGGTCCTAGTCAATTCAAGGTGGCGG
>UQYE01000029.1:0-25208 GCA_900545145.1 uncultured Collinsella sp.
CATGAGTCCCGCCGTATCGACAACCAGCTGCGCGGCCGTTCCGGCCGTCAGGGCGATCCGGGCGAGACCCAGTTCTACCTGTCGCTCGAGGACGATCTGATGCGTCTGTTTGGCGGCGACAAGATGGACCGCGTCTCCAAGATGATGGTCACGGCTGACATGGGCGACGATATGCCCATCCAGCACAAGATCATCTCCAAGGCTGTCGAGAGCGCCCAGCACAAGGTCGAGAGCATCAACTTCTCCATGCGTAAGAGCGTTCTTGAGTACGACGACGTCATGAACAAGCAGCGCCAGGTCATCTACGCCGAGCGCAACAAGATTCTGGACGGCAAGGATCTGACCGACCATATCACCGAGGTCATGCACGACACCGTGTACCGCTGCGTGCAGGAGTTCTGCACCAAGGACAGTCACGATGGCGAGCGCGACCTGGAGGGCCTGCGCAAGTGGGTTGTAGAGCTCACCGGCCACATCGATACGCCGAAGTTCCCCGACGAGGATTACGAGGCCCTGGCTGCCGATGTCCTGGCCTACGTCGAGAAGTGCTACAACATGAAGGCCGAGCGCTTGGGCGAGGACCTGATGCGCGAGCTCAACACCCAGGTCATGCTGCGCGTCATCGATACCCGCTGGATGAACTACCTGCAGGAGATGGACTATCTCAAGACCGGCATCGGCCTGCGCGGCTTTGGCCAGCGCGACCCGCTGGTCGAGTACAAGACCGAGGCCTACGGCGCGTTCCAGATCCTCGTCGACACCATGTACGAGGATTACCTGCGCACGGTTCTGCGCATCGAGATCAAGGCTGCCCCGCGTGCCGTGGAGCACAAGGAGGAGCCCGCGCTCGAGGGTGCGCACTTCTCCGGTCCTGCCGAGGTCGATGGTGACAACGGCGACTCGGTGCTGCGCAAGCAGGCGCAGGTGCAGGCCCGCACGGCTGTCCAGGGTGGTCCGGCTGCCGTCAACAACGGTGGCAAGGTGACCACCTATCGCAAGTCCGAGAGCGACGATCCGTACGTCAACGTGGGCCGCAACGACCCGTGCCCCTGCGGTAGCGGCAAGAAGTTTAAGTACTGCCACGGCAGGAATCGTTAATGGCTGAGGCTTTAGAGGTAACGCCCGCCGAGCTGGACGCGTTTGCGGACCGGCTCGGCGAGGTCGAGTCGTATCTCCACTTGGACGAAAAGCGCACGCGCGTGACCGAGCTCGAGGCCAAAAGCGTGGCCCCCGGCTTTTGGGATGACGCCGACGCCGCCCGTGCCACCATGGAGGAAATCGCGCGCACCAAGGAAGATATCGCTGCCGTGGACAACGCGCGCGGCGAGCTATCTGACGCCCGCGCCGCGCTGGAGCTTGCCGAGGAGATGGGGGATGACCCCGATGCCGCCGCCCTTCGCGAGGAGGCTACAGCCACGGCTGAGCGCCTGGCCCGTGCCATCGATGAGCTTGAGCTTTCGAGCTGGTTTACCGGTGAGTTCGATCACGGCGATGCCATTGTGACCATCAAGCCCGGACAGGGTGGTCTGGAGGCCCAGGACTGGACCTTCATGCTCTTTAAGATGTACATGAAGTACTGCCAGCGTCGCGGCTGGAAGGTCACCATCAACGACTGTCCCGCAGCCGAGGTCATCGGCATCGACCGCGCGACCTTTACCGTCGAGGGCAAGGACGCATTTGGCATGCTGCGCGCCGAGGCCGGCGTCCACCGCTTGGTGCGCATTAGCCCCACCGACGACAAGAAACGCCGCCAGACCACGTTCGCCGGCGTCGAGGTCATCCCCGTGCTACCCGATGATATCGATATCGAGATCAGCCCCGATGACATCCGCGTGGACGTGTACCACGCGAGCGGCCCGGGCGGTCAGGGCGTGAACACCACCGACTCCGCCGTGCGCGTGACGCATTTCCCCAGCGGCATTGTGGTCACCTGCCAAAACGAGCGCAGCCAGATCCAGAACAAGGCCGCGTGCATGCAGATCCTCAAGGCTCGCCTGTACGAGATTGAGCTCGAGAAGCGCGCCGAGGCCCTGGATGAGATTCGCGGACCCAAAACCACGATTGGTTTTGGCAACCAGATCCGCAGCTACGTGCTCTACCCGTATCAGATGGTTAAGGACCTACGCACGGGCGTTGAGACCAGCAACGTCGAGGCAGTTCTTGACGATGGCGACCTGGACCCGTTTGTTATTGGCTACCATCGCTGGGCCACTGGCAACGCTGACGCGGAGATCCCATCTGCATAAACCGCCCGGTTTATGTGGAAATGGATAAAACCCTCCGAGCAGGGTGGTTTTGTATCCAAAGCAAACCCTGCGCAGGGGTGGTTTTTGTTCGGCGAATCGGTAGAATCGAATACAGCAAGAAGTTCGAAGCGCATCCGTTTGGGTGCGCTTTTTTGAGGGAGGTAGCATGGCATATCGTCTGGACATCAAGCGCATTCTATCGATGAACTTCTTTCACGACCTGCCCCAGATTATGTTGGGGTGCGCTCTGGCCGCTATTGCGACCGACCTGTTTTTGATTCCCAACGGCCTTGCTGCCGGTGGTGTTACGGGCCTTGCCACCATTATCCAGGCGGTCGGCGCATCGCGCGGCATATCGCTTCCCGTTGGTATTCAGACGATCGTGATGAACGCCTTGCTGTTGCTGGTCGTTATGCGCGAGGGCGGCATGTTCTACGTGGTGCAGACGGCGACGGGCTTTGTGCTGCTGGGCTTTTTCACCGACCTGTTCGCTCCGTTTGTGGCGCCGCTGGCACATGCCGATCTGATGCTGCCCGCTATGTGGGGCGGCATCATCACGGGCATCGGTTATGGCATGGTGCTGCGCGCCGGCGCCAACACCGGCGGCTCGGACACGATTGGCCAAATCATCTCGCGTAATACCTCGCTGCCCGTGGGCTCGACCGTCATGGCGATCGATGTTGCCGTATGCGCGCTGTCGGCTCCGGTCTTTTCAGTCGAAAATGCACTATACGCAGGCCTTTCGATGGTCATTAGCGGCTACGTGATCGATGCCGTGGTCGATGGTGGCAACAAACGCCGTATGGTACTCATCATCTCGGACAAGTTCCCTGATATCGCTGCCGATATCATGTATGGCCTGGGTCGTGGTTGTACCAAGTTTAAGGCGACTGGCATGTATTCGGGTGCCGAGAAGCCGGTGATCATGGTCATCGTGAGCCGTCGAGAGCTCAATACCCTCAAGACGATCGTGCGCGAGCGCGATCCTCACGCCATTGTGACGGTCGCTGACGTTACGGAAGCCTTCGGCGAGGGATTCAAGGACATTAGCGCGTAGGGGCGACCGCGCTCCATCCAAAAGACGTTCACATTGATAAACCGTTTCATCAGCGGTTCTGCCTGCTAAATTGTTCAAATAATGATAAAAACTCTGGTAAAGCCATCAGTTTCCAGCATAATGAATGACGTACGTGCATTGCGGCTGTGTTGGGATTACCTTCGGTGCCGTGCGCATCTTGTCTAAAGAGGATGAAAGGAAGGCACAATGAGCGACGAAGAGCTCAAAAAGGTTGCCAATGAGGTAAGGAAGGGCATCGTCACCGGCGTGCACGCTGCCAAGTCCGGCCATCCGGGCGGTTCGCTCGGTGCTGCCGACATCATGACCTATCTGTACTTTGAGGAAATGAACGTCGACCCGTCCGATCCCCGCAAGGCCGATCGCGACCGTTTTGTGCTCTCCAAGGGCCATTGCGCTCCGGGCCTGTACGCCGTGCTCGCCGAGCGCGGGTTCTTCCCCAAAGAGGACCTCAAGACGCTGCGCCATATCGGCAGCCACCTGCAGGGTCACCCCAACATGAACGACACCCCGGGCGTCGACATGTCCACCGGCTCGCTCGGCCAGGGCATTTCCGCCGCCGTGGGCATGGCCGTTGCCGCCAAGCACTGGGGCGATACTTATCGCACGTACGCCCTGCTGGGCGATGGCGAGAGCGAGGAGGGCCAGGTTTGGGAGGCCGCCATGTTTGCCGGCAACCAGCAGCTCGACAACCTCTGTGTGATCGTCGACCACAACGGCCTGCAGATCGACGGTCCCGTCGAGGAGGTCAACGACCCCATGCCGCTCGCCGACAAGTTCCGCGCCTTTAAGTTCCACGTGGTGGAGCTTGCCGACGGCAACGATTTCGATCAGATCCGCGCCGCCTTTGCCGAGGCTCGCGCTACCAAGGGCCAGCCGACCGCCATTATCGCCGAGACCCTGAAGGGCAAGGGCGTGTCCTTTATGGAGAACCAGGTTGGTTGGCACGGCAAGGCCCCCAATGATGAACAGTTTGAGCAGGCCATGGCAGAGCTCACGGCCGCCGGAGAGGAGCTCTAGGATGGCAGACGTCAAGAAAATCGCCACGCGCGTAAGCTACGGCGAGGCCCTCGTCGAGCTCGCCAACGAGCACGATGACTTTGTGGTCCTCGACGCCGATCTGGCCGCCGCCACGCAGACCGGTAAGTTCAAGGCGGCCTGCCCCGACCGCTTCTTCGATGTGGGCATTGCCGAGAGCAACCTGATGGGCGTCGCCGCCGGTATCGCGACCACCGGTCGTGTTGCCTTCGCGAGTACCTTTGCCATGTTCGCTGCCGGTCGCGCCTTTGAGCAGGTTCGTAACTCCATCGGCTACCCGCACCTCAACGTTAAGATCGGTGCCACGCACGCCGGCATCTCGGTGGGCGAGGACGGCGCCACGCACCAGTGCTGCGAGGATATCGCCCTCATGCGCGTCATCCCCGGCATGACCGTAATTGTTCCCGCCGACGACGTGGAGGCCCGCGCCGTGACGCGCGCCGCCTACGAGTGCGACGGCCCCGTGTACATGCGCTTTGCCCGTCTGGCCTCGCCGGTCATCAACGACCCCGAGACCTACAAGTTCGAGGTGGGCAAGGGCATCGTCATGCGCGAGGGCGCCGACGTCACCATCATCGCTTGCGGCCTGATGGTCGGCGAGGCTCTCGAGGCCGCTGAGCAGCTTGCTGCCGAGGGCATCGATGCCGAGGTCATCAACATGCACACCATCAAGCCCATCGATGCCGACCTGATCGTCAAGAGCGCCACCAAGACCGGCCACGTCGTGACCGTCGAGGAGCACTCCGTGATCGGTGGCCTGGGCAGCGCCGTTGCCGATGTTCTGTGCGAGCAGTGCCCGACGCCGCTCAAGAAGATTGGCGTCAACGACACCTTCGGCGAGTCCGGCCCGGGTGCCGAGCTCCTGCACAAGTACGGCCTGGACGCCGCCAACATCGTGGCGACCACCAAGGAGTTCTTGGCATAAGGCAAGACGAGGCAAAGTATCGCGTCGACAACCGCAAACAAGCCAGAACAGGGGCATCCCCAAAGAGGGCGCCCCTGTTTTTGTTGAATTTAAATTAGAGTCCTGCCAAGCAAAGTTCCCATGGGGAAACGGGCCCATCCCAACAAAGTGCAATTCAGACCCTTCCAACTTTGTATGCGCAGCATCTCAAGTTGGTGCGTCGGCCCCATAGTAGCCGCAGGCCGGGCGCAGGGTTACCTCCCAAATCTTTCCGCAGCGCAGGCCGGCGTTTGTCCGCAGCTCCGCAGGAGCAGGACAAATGCCGGCCATGCGCGAGGACGATTTGGGAGGTAACCCTGCGCCCGGCCGGTGGGATCCCAAAGCCCGCCATGCTTCTTATGTGCAGCAAAGCTAATGCTGCTAAAATACAAAGCGCTCATGTAGTTTAAACGCACGACGATAAGGAGCACCAGTGGGTAACCACTTCCGTACCTCCGGTGCGGGCGATGATGCCCCCAAGACGCAGACAGGCGTCCAGGGCAGTCGTTTCGCCACTCCGGATTCAGAGGGCCATCCTGTTGCTCAGGCCCCCACTCAGCCGGCAGATCAGGCACAGCCGGCATCCGATCCCTTTGCCTACAATCCCACCAGCGATGTCGCGCTTTCCGGCACGGCGGGTTTTGAGCCCGTTCAGGCTGTGACCGCTCGCGTGGAGCAGCCTCAGGCTGGCGCCGCCGCGCCGCAGCCTAGCATGGCCGGCATTCCCGACCCCATGGCTCCTGCGACACCGGCTCCTCAGCCTGCGCAGTCCGGCCTCTTTGCCGCTATTCCCGATCCCACGCAGCCTGCTGCCCCGGTGGTCGAGAGCGATCAGGCAGCCGAGGTCGCAAGCCTCGATAACGCGCTCAACAACCCCGATTTTACGTCGGTGTTTGCGCCCATCGATCCGCAGGCCAGCCGCAAGAAGATGGCCAAGCAGGCCGGTGTCGAGCCCGTCATCCTTATGGAGCATGTCACCAAGATCTATCCGGCACAGCCCAACAAGCCTGCACTCGACGACATCAACATCGAGATCTATCCGGGCGAGTTCGTCTTCCTGGTCGGTCATTCCGGCTCGGGTAAGACCACGCTGCTGTCGACGCTCAACCGCGACGTCAAGCCGACGAGCGGCCGCATCTTGGTTGCCGGTCAGGACCTCATGAAGATCAAGAACCGCAAGGTTCCGTTCCTGCGCCGCCAGATTGGCGCCGTGTTCCAGGACTTTAAGCTTCTGCCGCAAAAGACCGCCTACGAAAACGTGGCGTTTGCCCTGCAGTGCATCGGCAAGCCCAAGGGCGTCATTCGCAGCCAGGTGCCCGAGGTGCTGCGTCTGGTCGGTCTGGCCGATCAGATGGATTCGCTGCCCGACCAGCTTTCCGGTGGCGAGCAGCAGCGCGTCGCCGTCGCCCGCGCTATGGTCAACCGTCCGCCGCTGCTGATCTGCGACGAGCCCACGGGCAACCTCGACCCGGCGATCTCGCTGGGCATCATGAAGCTGCTCGAGCGTATTAACCGCACCGGCACCACCGTGATCGTCGCCACGCACGACCGCGAGATGGTCGATAGCATGCACCGTCGCGTGATCGCCCTCGAGGGCGGCCACGTTATCCGCGACCAGGAGAGGGGAGGTTACGGCAACTATGGCACCAACTAACGTGGGCTACTCCTTCAAAGAGGCAATCAGTCACTTCTTCCGTAACTGGACTACCTCGCTCGGCGCCGTCATCACGATCTTCCTTTCGCTGTTTATCATCGGCCTGTTCATCATGGGCTCCGCGATGCTGAACTCCGTGATCGGCACCGTCGAGGATCAGGTTGTCATCAACGCGTTCATTAGCGATGACGCCGATCAGGCCGATGTTCAGGCTTTTGAGGCCGAGCTTAAGACGTGGAATAACGTCAAGTCCGTGACCTATAAGGACAAGGACGACGCGCTGGCCGAGTATACGAGCAAGATGTCGGGCAACGCCGACGCCACCATGAGCGCGCTCGATGGCCAGAACCCGCTGCCGGCTTCGTTTGCAATTGAGATGGACGATCCGTCCAAGGTCGAGAGCACGGCCCAGAAGCTCAAGAAGAACGCCGACTTCCAGAAGATCGCGGATGACGGCGACGTCAACGCGAGCGTGCTGTACGGCCAAGAGGAAGTGAGCCGCCTGTTCCAGGTGACCAACTACATCCGCATCGCCGCCGTGGTGCTCGTTGGCCTTTTGACCTTTATCGCATTCATCTTCATCAACAATACGATTCGCCTGTCCATCACGGCGCGTCGTCGTGAGATTGCGATTATGCGTCTGGTCGGCGCCAGCAACGGCTTCATTCGCGGCCCGTTTATCACCGAGGGCGTACTGCAGGCCATTTTGGGCTCGCTGCTTTCCATCGGCGTTCTGGAGCTGCTGCGCAATCTGATGATTCCGCGTTTGCAGGAGAGCATCGGCTGGATGTCGTTTGCCCTGCCGATGCAGTACTACCTGGTGACCTATGCTGCGCTGATTCTGGTCGGTGTGATTATCGGTCTCTTTGGTTCTGCCATAGCCATGCGCCGCTACCTGCGCGTGTAGGCATGCCTGGAATTCATCCCTTCCAACGGGTCGTCTCTTATGGGGCGGCCCGTTTTTTGATCTCTAGGGGACGGCAGGAAAGCGAATCATTTGGGTAGACTCTTTGGAGTTCGTCATCGATAGCAAGGAGGCGCCATGGGGCGCAATAACAAACATAAGCGCGGTGCTCGCAATAAGCGTGGGCCGGTGCGCAGCGAACGCCGTCCGAGCCTGACCGGGCGCGTGCAGCTCCATGAGCATGGCGCCTATGTCATAACCGAGAGCGGCGACTACAAGGTTATGGGCCGCGGTAAGCGCGAGATCATGGATGGCGATACCGTTGCCGTGAGCATTAAGAACAGCCCGCACGGTGAGCGGCGCGCCGTGATCGAAGGCGTGGTTGAGCGCGCAGCCATAAGCGTGGTGGGTACGTACCAGACCGCTGGTCCGCTCGGTGTGATCGAGCCGCTCGATTCGCGCCTGAAGGCCGACTTCTTCATTCTGCCCGAGGATACCTCGGCGGATCGTCTGGGCGTCCACCCGGGTGATGCCGTTGTCGCGCGCATTTTGACCTACCCGACGCGCCTGGAATCGGGCACCGTGACGATCGAACGCCGCATTGGCGGAGATGACGCGCCCGATTTGGGCGTTCAATACGTGATGGCGCGTTACGGCTATACCGATAGCTATCCCGAGGCCGCGCTGGACGAGGCCGAGGGGCTTTCGCTCGATGTGTCCGCGGCGCTTAAGGACCCGCTCCGCCGCGATCTGCGCGACCGCTTTGTCATCACGATCGACCCGGTCGACGCGCGCGACTTTGACGATGCCATTTCGCTTGAGCGCACGCCCGAGGGTGGCTACAAGCTGGGTGTGCATATCGCTGACGTTTCTCACTATGTGGCTTGGGACGGGCATATCGATCTTGAGGCTCGCCATCGTACGACATCGGTGTATCTGGCCGATCGCGTGCTTCCCATGCTGCCCGAACGCCTGTCCTGTGACCTATGCTCGCTTCGCCCTGACGAGGACCGTCTTGCGTTTACCGTTGACATTGAGCTCGATGCGCAGGGTCGCGTGCGGCATTACGATCCTTACCCCAGCGTGATTCGCTCGCGTGTGCGTATGGACTATGACGGCGCCGAGGCGCTGCTGGTGCGTGCCGGCGCGGTTGAGTATTCGGTGCTGGAAGGCGCCGCTGAGGATGTTGCGGCTGCTGAGGCCTCGCGCGAGGAGGCGCTTGAGCGCGGTCTTGCGTGCGAGGAAACTGCTCGCGGCTATAACGTCGACCTCGGCGATTTCCTTGTCGCCGCCAACGAACTCGCCGAACTTCGCCGTCGTATTCGTCGTGCCCGCGGCTCAGTCGATTTTGACACGGCCGAGATTCGCGCTCTATTGGATGAGGACGGAGTACCCGTGCAGATTGTGGCGCGCGAGCGTTCGTGTGCCACGTCGCTTATCGAGGAAGCCATGCTACTCGCCAACGAGTGCGTTGCAGAGTGGCTGGCAGACCGTGATATCGAGGCCTGCTATCGCGTGCATGAGGATCCGAGCCCCGATAGCCTGCACGGTGCCGCCGTTGCGCTGGCGCAGCTAGGCATCATCGACGATCGCCGTGCTGCCGGTATCGCCCTGGGGAGTCCCGATGAGCTACAGGCTGCAGTTGATGCTGCCGCCGGTACGGCCAACGCACCGCTCGTCAACACGCTGCTTCTGCGCAGCATGCAGCGCGCACTGTACAAGCCGCGCAACGAGGGCCACTTTGCGCTCGCCGCGCCGTGCTACTGTCACTTTACGAGTCCCATCCGTCGCTACCCCGATCTGGTGGTGCACCGCGTGCTCAAACTGCAGTTGGCCTATGAGCAGCTCGGCGGCAAGGACGCCCTGGTCCGTACGCCGCGGCTGATCGGCAAGGGGCGCGAGTCGCTGCCGCGCATTCTGCCGCAGATCTGCCGCGCATGCAGCGATGCCGAGCGCGCGGCAGATGCCGCTAGCCATGCGACGCAAAAGATCAAGATTGCCCAGTACTATGAGGACCGTCTGGGCGAGCGCTATGCCGGAACCGTCTCGTGGGTTAGCAGCATGGGCCTCTTTGTGCGCTTGGACCTGACGCAGGTCGAAGGCTTGGTTTCGATCAAGAGCCTGGGCAACGAGTGGTTCGAGTTCGACGAGGATGCGCTCACGCTCACAGGTGCCGACACGGGGACTCGCTATGAACTGGGTCAGCGCGTGATTATCGAGGTCTCGCGCGTCAATACCACGCGTGGGCACTTGGACTTTAAGCTTATCCATTAGCCAAATCTCGACTCATGGCGGGAGAGCGGAGGGCGGTCTTTCGGGGCCGCCCTCCGCATTTGGATCATGGCTACCTTGCCGTCTGCTCGGCCGCCCGCTTACCTGCTATTCGAGAGGTAAAACCTACCAAAATAAACCTGTCCCTTTTTGGCAGGTTTACAAGAAAGCGGGGATGAGATGGCGACGGTGTATGGTTATGCGCGGGTGAGTTCGCGCGATCAGAATCTTAATCGGCAGCTGGATGCGCTGGGCGCCTATGGCGTGGGCTCGGCGAATATTTATGCCGACCATGCGAGCGGCAAGGACTTCGATCGACCGCGCTATCGCGAGCTGCTGCACGTCCTGGGAGACGGGGACGTGCTGGTGGTGCTTTCTATCGACCGACTTGGTCGTAATTACTCCGAGATTCTTGAGGAATGGCGTCGCATTACCAAGGAGCTCGGGGTTGCCATTGTGGTGTTGGACATGCCATTGCTTGACACGCGCGCCAGGGCAAGCGGCACGCCGGATGTGACTAATACCCTGATTGCCGATATTGTGCTGCAACTGCTGAGCTACGTGGCGCAGGTGGAGCGCGAGAATATCCATCGGCGCCAAGCGGAGGGAATTGCAGCGGCGCGGGCGCGAGGGGTCCGTTTCGGTCGACCTCGCAAGCCGTGCCCTCCTCAGTTTGAGCTGGTGCACGATAGCTATGAGGCGGGCGATATTACCCGCAGCCAGGCAGCAAAGTGCCTGGGCGTGTGCGTGGGGACGTTCGATCGCTGGATGCGCGAGGCGGGGTAGGGGTTTGCGTCGCTTTGTCGCTTCCTGTTGCGATTCAAATTTTGATACGGTGACGATGTCATTTGGGGCTACACTCGCTGATATTCAAAAAAGGAGGTAGGCCCTTGGCGCGCGTAAAACAAATAATCGGATGGACCGCGATCATTCTGTTCGCTGCAACGCTGGCGGGCATCTGGGTGCTGACGGAGCAAAATGCGGTGGAGACGTCGTTGCTGAGCGAGTCCACCGCGCGCGTGGTGGAGGGTCAGGCTACGGGCGTTCAGGCTGCCGATGCCACGGGTGAAGCTCAGACCGAGAACGGGATGACCGGGGGCATCGATTCGGCTGCCTCGAATGTCCGGTCTGGCCGACTTGCTTCCATTCGCATGTGGGCGGGCACGAACGTCCGTCGCGTTGCCCATACCGTAGAGTTTTTCTTCGTCGGATTGTTCGCCTCGGTGGTCGTGGTTTGCTTTTCCAAGCGTCCGTGGAGCGTATGCTCCCGTTGCGTGCCCGTGTTGCTCTTTTGCGCCGTCTGCTCCGTTGGCGATCAGGTACATAAGATCTTTGTTCCTGGCAGGCATTTCGACGTTATCGATTTAGGATTCGATGCTGCGGGCTATGTCACCGCCATGCTGTTGGTATTGCTGGCAGCGGCGTTGGTGCGCTATGCGACTCGGCCGATCGGCGCCCATGCGAGGCGCTAGCCGGTAACAAACCCGTTTCTGATAATGCGACCTTGTTGAATTATTTTGTGTCGCGCGTATTTCCGAGCGGTCGGATTTGAGGGGCGAGCGGTAGAACGCTCGCCCTTTGTGCGCCACGATGCGGCACAATGTACCGTAAAAGCTGTTTGTATCCGGTACGAATCATTCGTTGGTCTTTAATTCTTCTCAACGGAGGTGTTTGAGATGGCAAACGGATTGCTTTTGCGGCTTCGCGAGCGTGAGCTCAGCGCGAGCCCGGCGGAACGCAATGTCATCGCATATGTGAGCGCTCATCCGCACGAGGTGGTCGGGCTGTCCGTCCGCGGTCTTGCCGATGCCACGTTCTCCTCGCCCTCGAGCATTTTGCGCTTTTGCAAGCGCTTGGGTTTTGCGGGCTACAAGGAGTTCCAGCGCGAACTGATTGCCGAGCTGGCGCTCTTGGGTGACAAGAAAGACGTTGCCCTCGAGGACATCTCCATGGATGACAGCGTCGAACGTATCGTGGGGAAGGTGATGAAAAGCAACGTGCGCACGATCGAAGCGACGGCGCGAACGCTCGATTACACCGTCTTGGAGCGATGTGCGGCCTATCTTAAGCGGGCACGTGCGGTCAATCTGTTCGGTATCGGTGCCTCTCGTTTGGTCGCGCACGATCTGGCGCAAAAGCTCATGCGTGTCGACAAGGAGTGCCATCTGTACGACGACTGGCATGATCAGCTCTTGTGTGCCAAGAACATGCATGAGGGCGATATGGCAATCGCCTTTAGCTACTCGGGCTTGACGCAAGAGGTGCTGGACTGCACCGCCGAGGCTCAACGTCACAACTGTCCCGTTGTGGCCGTTACCAAAGTAGATGGATCATCCAAGCTTGCCACCGTGGCCGATGCCGTGCTCGGCGTCGCTGCGAGTGAACCCTTGGTCCGCAGCGGTGCCATGGCTTCGCGTATGGCCCAGCTTATGGTTGTCGATGCCCTGTACGCTGCTTACGTTGCCAGCGACTACGAACGGGCGACGCATGTCATTAAGCAAAACTACATCGAGAAACAGGAAAGATGAGGTGAATGAAATGCTCGATTTAACAAAATTCACGACCGAACAGCGTAATCAAAGTTCAATGGACCTCGATACGATGACATCGCTGCAAATCGTCACGACGATGAATGATGAGGATCTTCGTGCCGTCCAGTCGGTCACGAAGGTGTTGCCCCAGGTTGCCACAGCAATCGACTGGGCTGCTGAGGCACTCGAGCGCGGCGGGCGCGTCTTTTACATGGGCGCAGGCACCAGCGGTCGTCTGGGTGTACTCGACGCTTCGGAGTGTCCGCCCACGTTTGGCGTGTCACCCGATCTGATTGTCGGGCTCATTGCCGGAGGCGAGACGGCGTTTATCAAGGCTGTCGAAGGTGCCGAAGACAGCGAGGAGCTTGGCGCGAGCGACCTGCGGGAGCGTGGACTCTCGGAGAAGGATCTTGTCGTTGGCCTGGCGGCAAGCGGTCGTACTCCCTATGTGGTGGGCGGCCTTATGTACGCCAAGGCAACTGGGTGCAAGACCATTGCAATTGCCTGCAACCAAGGGTCGAAGATCGGGGAGAGCGCAGATCTTGCCATTGAGCCCGTGCCAGGTCCCGAGGTGCTGACCGGCTCAACGAGGCTCAAGGCGGGAACGGTTCAAAAGCTCATTCTCAACATGATTTCGACCGGTGCCATGGTCAAGATCGGCAAGGTATACCAAAACCTGATGGTCGATGTGCAGCAGACGAACGAGAAGTTGGTGGTGCGCGGCCAGAACATCGTGATGGAGGCGACCGGCTGCACGCGCGAGCGCGCTATTCAGGCGCTTGCAGATGCCGGCGGCCACGTAAAAACCGCTATTGTCTCGGTACTGCTGGACTGCGATGCCGAGCAGGCTGCGGTAGCTCTTGAGCGAGCGCGAGGCCATGTCCGTGCTGCGGTGAGTGGCCATGAGAAGAGCAATGCCGATGCCCAATAGGTGTGCGGCGTGAGCTGATATGACATCCAGACGAGATACCCAATACAAGGAGGAGTTATGACGAACAAAGAGCTGGCTCAAAAGCTGCTGGACCTTTTGGGCGGTAAAGACAACGTGCTCGCAAACGCGGCGTGCATGACGCGCCTGCGCGTGACCGTCAAAGACACGGGCAGCGTCGACACGGAGGGTATTAAGGCACTCGACGGCGTGATGGGCTTGGTCGAGGACGACACGATGCAGATCGTGCTGGGGCCGGGCAAGGTGAATAAGGTGCTCGAGGAGTGCTCCAAGCTCACCGGCCTTGCGAAAGGCGTTGCCGACGAGAGCGTGGTTGACGCTGCGGCCACAAACAAGGCCGCGCAGAAGGCCAAATACGAGTCTAAGCCGGTTCAGGCCTTCCTCAAGAAGATTTCCAATGTCTTCGTCGCCCTGCTTCCCGGCATCATTGCGGCTGGTCTCATCAACGGTATCTGCAACGTCATTAACGTCTCGACGGCAGGCGCGCTTGCAGGCGAGTGGTGGTACCAGGGCATTCGTTCCATGGGCTGGGCCTTGTTTGCCTATCTGCCCATCTTGGTGGGCTATAACGCGGCACGTGAGTTTGGCGGCTCCGCTGCGCTGGGCGGCATCGCCGGCATGATGTGTATCGCTAACAGTGCCATGCCCCTGCTTGCGCCTGGCGCGGCCGATCCTGCCACTGCCATTCTGCTGCCGCTCACCAATGCGCAGTACAACCCCGCAGCGGGCGGCATGATCGCGGCTCTTATCGCTGGCGCATTTTTTGCCTGGATGGAGCGTCAGATTCGCAAGGTTATGCCCAACGCACTCGACACGTTCTTGTCCCCGCTGCTGGTGCTCATCATCGGCGCCTTTGCTCTGATGCTCGTCATCCAGCCGGTTGGCGCATGGCTGACGACTGCCATCTTTAGCGTTTTGACCTTTATCTTCGAGAAGCTGGGCGTCCTGGGCGGCTATATCCTGTCGGCAGGCTTCTTGCCGCTGGTTTCCGTCGGCCTGCATCAGGCGCTCACGCCGATCCACGCTATGCTCAACGATCCCGACGGCGCTACCAAGGGCATCAATTACTTGCTCCCCATCCTTATGATGGCTGGCGGCGGCCAGGTCGGTGCCGGTTTGGCGCTGTACTTTAAGACCAAGAACGCCAAGCTCAAGAAGTACGTCGCAGAGTCCATTCCCGTTGGAATCCTCGGTGTGGGCGAGCCTCTGATGTATGCCGTTACGCTGCCGCTCGTTCGTCCGTTTGTAACGGCCTGCCTGGGTGCCGGATTTGGCGGCGCGCTCGCGGCGCTGCTTCACATCGGCACGGTTTCTCAGGGCGTTTCCGGTCTGTTTGGCCTGCTGATCGTCGTTCCTGGTCAGCAGCTCGGCTACGTTGCCGCTATGCTGCTTGCCTATGCCGCCGGCTTTGTCCTGACGTGGTTCTTTGGCGTCGACGAGCAGAAGATCAACGAGTTCTTTGGCGAGTAGTTTGATATCGCGAGCCGTGTTGCTCAGGGCTCGCGGCGCGCGGCAGATTTCTTGATGCTATGGTTGTGCCGGCGGGGCTAACTGCTCCGCCGGCCTTTTTTAAAGGAGTGTTGAAGCGTGAAAACGGGTATTTCGATTTATCTTTCCAACCCTCTGCAGGATATTGAGCGGACGATTGAACACGGTGCCGCGGCGGGTGCGCGCTATGCGTTCACCTCGCTGCATATTCCCGAGGATGGGGGAGCGGCGTATACCGATAAGGTCCGTCATGTGCTGTCGCTGCTTTCCGCCCGCGGCATTGCGCTCATTGCCGATGTGGGGCCGCGCACGTGCGATTTGCTCGGGCTTGAGCGCATCGAGGACCTGCGCGATCTGGGGTTGGAATACCTTCGTTTGGACTATGGTTTTAGCGCCCGGCGGGTCGCGGAGCTGTCCGGTGTATTTCGCATTGTGGTCAATGCATCGACGGTGAGTTCTGATGAAATCGCATCGTGGCGTGAGGCCGGTGCCGATGTGACTCGTTTTGCCGCCTGCCACAATTTTTACCCCAAGCCTTATACCGGTTTAGCTCTGGAGGACATTGCTCGGGTGAATCTTCGTCTTGCGGCGCTTGGATTCGAAATCATGGCTTTTGTGCCGGGCGATGCCAACGTTCGCGGGCCGGTATTCGAGGGACTGCCGACGGTCGAGACGCAGCGCGGTCGCGCGTCAAAGGTTGCCCTCAATATGCTTGAGCTTGCACATGGCGCCGATTGCGACATTGTGTTGGTCGGCGACCCCGATCTTTCCGATGCGGGCTGGACGCAGTTTGCTCATGTTTCCGCCGGATACGTGGACCTGCAATGCGAGCTTGAGCCCGGTTATGCCTATGTGCGTGGGCAGATTCATCACGACCGACCCGATTCGAGCACCCTCATCTTTAGGTCTCAGGAGTCGCGTACGACGCTTAAGCCGGATTCCGTGCCGATGGATGCCGGTGCCGGCCTGTTTCGAAAGGCGGGGTCGATCGCTGTGAGCAATAGCAGCTATGGGCGCTACGAAGGCGAGCTTGAGATTGCGCGGGTCGATCTTCCCGGTGAGGAGCGCATGAACGTTGCGGGTCATATCACGCCCGAGGCAATGGAGCTGCTGCCGTTCATCAAACGCGGATTCGGGGTACGGTTCGTTTAGCGTGTGACCCGTGGGCTACAATTGGCCCATCATACGAAGGCGCCTCGTGTGGCGTGTGCCTGCGTTGGCCGATCTATATTCGGAGGATTCCCATGACCGTACTGTTTGTTGAATATCCCAAGTGCTCGACCTGTAAGAAGGCCAAGGCATGGCTGGACGAACACGGGGTAGAGTATATCGACCGCGATATCGTTTTGGACAATCCCACGGCTGATGAGCTTGCGACCTGGATTGCTCGTTCGGGACTGCCGGTGCGGCGCTTCTTTAATTCGTCGGGCATGAAATATCGAGAGCTGGGCCTGAAGGCGCGTCTAGATGCGGGCATGACGGATCGGGAGTGCTACGAGCTGCTGGCGACCGACGGCATGCTGGTCAAGCGTCCGCTGTTGGTGGGCGACGACTTTGCGATTCCCGGCTTTAGGGAAGCAGCTTGGACCGAGGCGCTGCTGTAGCGGCTGCGGAAAGTGCGACCCGTTTTGAGCGCTCGGGGTGGGACGTGTTTTCCATCGGAGGGCTCGCTCGGCTCAATCCTTGAGCTGTGCCCATTCGTGCGGACCGTAGACCTTTACGTGCTTGTTGGGCTTGCCGCTCCAGTACTCCTCGTCCATAAAGGGCAGATATGCCTGAACACCGGGGCAGATAAAGGGAATCCGCTGCTGTTGCAGTCGCTCGCGTTGGCGCAGCTCCAGGTGCGCCTCGGATATGACAGTCGGCATACCGGACAGCTCGACGAGGCTTGCCTGGATTCGCTTAAGGTCGGGGAGTCCCGCGTGCCATGACATCCGCATGATCAAAAAGGATGCACGGCGGTATTTTGCCTGCACCACCGTGATGGCGGGGCGCAGGGTGGGATGGATTTTGTCCCGTTCGGGCCAAAGGTCAGCAGTGATCTCGAGGCCCAGGGTCTCCCATAGGTAATCAAGCTCTTCGTCCATGGCGCCTCGATATCCGTGTAATGATGACGGTTTGATTGTGCCATCAGCCGTGAGTGCTGCATTGTTGTAATCTACCAGCGGTAGATGTGGGATGTTTTACGGGCTTTGGCGCCGTACGTGTCGCTGGTGCTTCACAGGTCCTTCACGTGTCGGCCGTATTTGACTGAATTTCAAAAAAGTCAAAATTAGGGCTTGCGTCACGGCGGGACTTCCCGTATATTTCTTTCTTGCGCAAAGGCACAGCCGAGCGCAGCGATGCAGTCATTGGGATGTCGTCTAATGGCAGGACAGCGGATTCTGGTTCCGTCAATGGGGGTTCGACTCCCTCCATCCCAGCCATTGCATTTGCTACATATGGCCCGTTCGTCTAGCGGTTTAGGACGCCGCCCTCTCAAGGCGGAGATCACCAGTTCGAATCTGGTACGGGCTACCAAAATTGAACGCCCGGGCCTCGTAAGAGACCCGGGTTTTGTGTATTGACCGATATTTAAGGCGCGCGTTGAGTCTGCCGCCCGGACCGAGGAGTTGTCATGGACCTGCCTATCAGCTTGGAAGACATCACGTATGCCGAGAACTATCTGGCGCAGGGCGACCTGGCTACGGCGACGCCGCTGCTTGAGCGTCTGGTGGAGCTCGCCGAGGAGTATATCGACGCTGAGTGCAAGACGGAGGAGAAGCGCCAGTACTTTAGCTTCGACAGCAAGTTTGAGCGCCTGGCCTATCGCCGCGTGGAGAAGGATCCGCGCGAGCTGGTGCAGGTCGAGGTTCCCTTTGACCGCCTGTACTCCGACATGGCGTTTGCCTACATTCGCCAGCAGGATTATGTGAGTGCTCGGAATGCCCTGATGCAGGCCGTGCGTTGGGATCCCATGAACTGCAACTATCGCTTGGACTTGGCCGAGCTGTTCCGCGCGCTCGAGGACAAGCAGGAGTGGGCATCGCTCTCGTTCTCGGTGCTGGAGCGCGCGAGCGACGGTAAGTGCGCCGCACGCGCCTACACCAATTTGGGTCAGTACTTCTTGGAGCCCGAGACCGAGAACATTTCGGCTGCCGTGGGCTGCGCGCGTCTGGCGCTGCGCCTGGCGCCCAACGATGCGCATACGACGCGCCTGCTCAACAAGATCCATACCACCTATCCGGATGCCGCGGACGAGAGTGACGACCATGTGATGGGTGAGCTCGCCCTGCAGGGCGTGCCGACCTCGCCTTCGGCCGAGATCGCCATCTGCCTGATCATGTGCGCGACCGATGCTGCAAGCGACGGCGACAAGCAGGAGGCTACGCGTCTGACGGTCCGTGCCCGCGACCTGGTGGGCGAGGAGGCATGCGCGGCGATTATCAAGCTGGTGCGCGAGAGCGATGCCGAGCTCAATGCCGAGCGCAAGGCAAAGCGCGAGGCTGCGGGCTCAAACGCCGATGGCGCCAAGGAGGTCGGCGATGCCCAGTAAGCGCGAGCGCAAGCTCATTTCCAAGAATCGCTCGGCACATCACGAGTACTTTATCGATGAGACGTTTGAGTGCGGTATTGAGCTGAGCGGTACCGAGGTCAAGTCGATTCGCGAGCGCGCGTGCCAGATTACCGATACCTTCGCACTGATTCGTGGTGGGGAGTGCTGGCTCGTCGGCCTGCATATCCACCCTTATAGCCATGGTGGCGTGTGGAATCGCGATCCCGACCGTCGGCGCCGTCTGCTGCTGCACCGCAAGGAGATCGACTTTCTTGACGGCAAACTTCGCAACCGCGGCTATGCGCTGGTGCCGCTGGAGCTCTACTTTAATACCGACGGCCGCGTAAAGCTGCTGCTGGGCCTAGGCCGCGGCAAGAAGCTTTACGACAAGCGCGAGGATATGGCCAAGCGCGATGTCCAGCGCGAGATCGACCGCGCCCTCAAGGAGCGCAATCGCTAGGCGTTCTGTATAAGTTGCGGTGGAATACGGACTGTTTTGCCTGTTTGAGGGGCTATTCAGTCCTTATTTCACCGCAACTGCGGGCGTCTCATCTTGCTTATACTGTTTTGACACATATGTCTCAAAGGTGGTGTCCGTTGTGGGCGCCGCCTTTTTTGTGGGTACATACATCCATGAGGTTCCAACCCGGGTTAGGGGAGTGATTGTTATGGACAAAACTGCGTTCTTTACCATGCCGAGCGGTCTGTACGTGGTGAGCGCCGCGGCAGACGGGCTGCGCGCCGGCTGCGTCATCAACACTGCGGTGCAGGTGACGTCCATGCCGCCGCGCATTTCGGTTGCCGTGAACAAGGACAACGTCACCTCGGGCGTCATCGCTTCGGCCAAAGCGTTCGCGCTGACCGTGATCGATCAGACGGCCGATATGCTCTACATCGGTAACTTTGGGTTCCGCACCAGCAGCGATTATGACAAGTTTGCCAAATACGAGACCCGCGAGACGGCTCTGGGCATGCCCTATGTGCCCGAGCACGCGACGGCCCTGTTTAGCTGCCGTTTGATCGACACTGTGGATGTGGGTACGCATCTACTGTTTATCGGCGAGGTCGAGGATGCCGAGCGCCTGAGCGACGAGACGCCGCTCACCTACGATTACTACCATAAGGTCCTGAAGGGCAAGACGCCTCCGAAGGCGTCCTCGTATCAAGGCTAGAAATGTTCTAAAAATACTTGCATTATATTATTGATAACATATACTAATAAGCGAAGTACATCACCAGTCGCGTTCGAGAGGAGAACATCATGGCTGAGGAGAAGAAGACGTATAAGTTCGTGTGCGTCGTTTGCGGTTACGAGGTTGAGGTCGATACGCCCGAGCTGCCCGAGGATTATGTGTGCCCGGTGTGCGGCGTCGGTCCCGATCAGTTTGAGCTCGTCGAGGAGTAGCTCGCAGACACACGGCGAAAGCCGAACATAGCTCTGTCCAAGGGCCTCGGTCGAATTCTCGGCCGGGGCCCTTTTCCTCCGCCCCCAAGGGATCACGGTTGCTGTTGACCGATCCTGTCTGTTGTGAGTCCGACCGACCTTTTGTCTCAATCTGTAACATCTAACGGTGGAAATTGGGCCCACTTGTTACATATCGAGACAAACCAAAACCGTCCGGCAGAAGATCTCAATCTGTAACATCTAGACATCGAAAGCGGGTCTAGATGTTACAGATCGAGACGTTTGTCTGAGTAGGTGCCCCGCCCCATTACATCCCTGTCAACAACACGACATCGAGAATCGTCACGATGGCACCGATCCCTACGAGCAGCGCGTTGAGTGGACGCGAATTGGCGTATTTGCCCATGACGCGGGGTGAACTGGTGAGCCGTATGAGCACAAAGACCGTAATCGGTAGCTGAAGCGACAGCAGTGCCTGACTCCAGATGAGACCTTCAAAAGGATTTGGGACGACCAGGCACGCCGTCACTGCGCCGACGAAACAGGCCGCCACCCCGATCGAGGAATGTCGGTCGTGGATATCGTATTCCTCGTCGAACATGCCCGCAGTGATGGTCCCCGCCGCCATGCCCGCTGTCACGCTGCTCGATAGTCCCGCGAACAGCAGCGCTACCGCAAAGATGGTCGAGCTCGCCGGGCCCAGAATGGGGGAGAGCGTGGCCGCTGCGACGGCGAGGTCGTCTACGACCATGCCGTGCGCAAAGAAGGTCGTTGCGGCCAGGATGACCATGGCCGAGTTGATTGCCCAGCCCACGCCCATCGAAAAGAGCGTGTCGAAGAGCTCGTAGTGCAGACGCTCTTCGATAACCTGCTCGCCTTGGCCTTCGAAGTGCATGGATTGGATGACCTCGGAGTGCAGAAAAAGGTTGTGGGGCATAACGACCGCACCCAGGACACTCACGATAATCGCGGCAGAGCCAGTGGGCATACTAGGCGTGATCCAGCTTGCGGCGGCTTGCGGCCAGTCGACCTTGACTAGTGCAAGCTCGGCCAAAAACGAGAGTCCTACCACGCCTACGAAGGCGATGATCCAGCGTTCGGCATGCTTGTAGGAGTTCGTCATGAGCATCGCCATCGATACTGCCGCCACGATGACGCAGCCCGCGCGCACGGGCAGCCCAAAGAGCATTTGAAGGGCAATCGCGCCGCCCAGGACTTCGGCCATGGCGGTGGCGATGGTCGCGAGATAGGCGCTGGCGAGCACCGTACGCCCGACGAAGCGGGGGAGGTAACGTGTCGTGGCCTCGGCAAGGCAGGCGCCCGTGGCGATACCCAGGTGCGCCGCGTTGTGCTGCAGCACGATGAGCATAATCGTGGACAGCGTGACGATCCACAGCAGCGCGTAGCCAAACTGCGAGCCCGCGGCCATATTGGAGGCCCAGTTGCCCGGGTCGATAAAGCCGACGGTCACGAGCAGCCCGGGGCCGATATGCCGCGCAATGTCTAGGCCTCCGTGACCACCGGTGCGCCGGGAGCCAAAGCGTTGTTTGAGATGGTTGAGCATGGTGCGCTCCTGTGTATGGGCGGCGTGACGTCGCATCTGGGTCGTGCGGCGCCACGCGTCGGATTTGGGTTGGGGCTACTTGTGTGCTTTGCCCTGATTGGCCACGGCGTCGATCTTGGCGGCGATGGTCGCCGGGTCGCCGATGTAGCGCTTGTCGAGGACATTGAAATCGGTATCGAAGGTGTAGACGAGCGGCACGCCGGTGGGGATGTTGACCTTGAGGATCTCCTCGGGCGTGAGGTGCTCGAGCTTCATGACGAGTGAGCGCAGGGAGTTGCCGTGTGCGGCGATGAGTACGCGCTTGCCGGCGAGCATCTGGGGGCGAATCTCGTCTTCGAAATAAGGCCAGGCGCGGGCGATCGTGTCCTTGAGGCACTCGGTATAGGGCAGCTGATCGGGCGCGACATCACGGTATTGCTCCTGGGTGTGGGGATCGCGCGCGTCGTCCGGCTCGAGTGCCGGCGGGCAGACATCGAAGGAGCGGCGCCAGATGAGCACCTGCTCGTCGCCGTGCTCCGCTGCGGCATCGGCCTTGTTGAGACCCTGCAACGCTCCGTAGTGGCGCTCGTTGAGCTTCCAGGATTTGATGACGGGCAGCCACTCGCGATCCATTTGGCCGAGCACGATGTTGAGGGTGTGGATCGCGCGCTTGAGGCGCGAAGTGTAGCAGACGTCAAAGTCGAAACCGGCTTCTTTGAGGGCTCGACCGCCTGCTGCGGCTTCTTCGCGGCCCGTGTCGGTGAGCTCAACATCGGTCCAGCCGGTGAACAGGTTGAGCTTGTTCCACTCGGACTCTCCGTGACGGATGAGGACGAGTTGCATCGTCTGCTGGTCTGCTTGGTGCGCCATAGGGGCCTCCTTGATCTGGCACGGTGTGCGTGCCGTTTGCTTGACGCCGCAAAGGATACCCGTTTTAAGCTTAAAAGTTAACCAAGACTAACAAAATTGTTGTATTTGAATGGGATGGTGAAAGGGGGCTGCCGAAATGTCTCGATCTGTAACAACTAGGGATGGAAATTGGGCCTAGGTGTTACAGATCGAGACAGGAAGAAATGGTCCTATGGAAAATCTCGATTTGTAACAGCTGACCGCCAAAACCGGCCCTTCGTGTTACAGATCGAGACATTCGGAACCGTCCTGCAGAAAATCTCAATCTGTAACATCTAGGGGCCAAAATCGGCTCCTCTTGTTACAGATTGAGATGTTTGAAGCGGTGAGTTTACAGGTCGAACTTGGGCGCCTTGTTGCCGCCCTTGAGGTCGGCGGCACCCACTCGCAGGGCGTGCGTTACGCGATTGTTTCGAAACGGGCGGGAAACACAGCGGGCCGGCGATGCCCCTAGTATGCCTATTCAACTGACTGTCTCATATCTAGGGGAGGATCGCGATGCAGGCAGATTCCGCTCAGCAGCAGGGCCTTTATCGCCCCGAATTCGACCATGATGCATGTGGCATCGGCGCGCTTGCCGATATCAACGGTGAGCGCCATCACCAGATTCTGGACGACGCACTGTCCATTCTGGTCAACTTGGAGCACCGCGGCGGCACGGGACTCGAGAAGAATACCGGCGATGGCGCTGGCATCCTGTTCCAGGTTCCGCATCACTTTTTCCGTAAAGAGGCTCAAAAGTGCGGTCAGATTCTGCCGGCAGAGGGCGACTATGGCGTGGCCATGCTGTTCTTCCCGCAGGACGACAAGGGCGTAGAGGATGCCCGCCGCGTGTTTGAGGAGGGCTGTGCCGAGGCCGGCGTGCCGCTGCTCTTTTGGCGCGAGGTGCCCGTCGACCCGCACGACCTGGGCGAGACGGCCCGCGCCTGCATGCCCACTATCCTGCAGGCCTTCCTGGGCCGTCCGGACGACACGCCCGCCGGCGATGCCTTTGAGCGTCGCCTGTACGTGTGCCGCCGCACCATCGAAAAGAAGGCCGATGCCGAGTTTGCCCTGCGAGACAAGATCTTCTACGTGTGCTCCATGAGCTCGCGCACCATCGTGTACAAGGGCATGCTGGTCGCCACGCAGATGCGCCGCTTCTTCATCGACCTCAACGACGCCGCTGTCAAGACGGCCGTTGCGCTCGTCCACTCGCGCTACTCCACCAACACCACGCCCAGCTGGGAGCGCGCGCATCCCAACCGCTTTATCATCCACAACGGCGAGATCAACACTCTCAAGGGCAACGTCAACTGGATTCGCGCCCGCGAACCCAACCTGTACAGCCCCGTGCTGCAGCATGATCTTGAGCGCGTGATGCCCATCATCAACCGCGAGGGCTCCGACTCCGCGATTTTGGACAACGTGCTTGAGTTTTTGGTCATGAACGGTCGTCCGCTCACGCGTGCCGCGTCCATGTTGCTGCCCGAGCCGTGGGACCACAACGACAGCCTGAGTGAGGAGCGCCGCGCCTACGACGCCTACCAGTCCATGCTCATGGAGCCGTGGGATGGTCCTGCTGCCATTGCTTACACCGATGGCTCCACGTTCGGTGCTGCGCTCGATCGCAACGGCCTGCGTCCTGCTCGTTACTATGTCACGCGCGACGATCGCTTTCTGCTTTCCTCCGAGGTTGGAACCATCGAAATCGAGCCTTCCAACATCCTTACTGCTGGTTGCCTTGGCCCTGGCGAAATGGTGGAGATCGACACTACGGCCGATCGCGTTATCTGGAACGACGAGCTGCGTGCTCGCTATGCAAAGGAAAAGCCCTACAGCGATTGGGTAAAGGAAGAGAAGATCGAGGTTTCCGACCTTGAGGCTCCTGCTAAGGCTGATGCTGCGCGCGATGCCGATGTCCCCATGACCGTACGTATGGCAAAGTTGGGCTACCACTGGGATGACGTGGACGAAGTAGTCCGCGCTATGGCTGAAAAGGGCGGCGTGCCCTTGGCTTCCATGGGCATCGATGCATCCCTCGCGTGTCTCTCGAAGAAGAACCGTTCCTTCTTCGATTATTTCTATCAGCTGTTTGCCCAGGTAACCAACCCGCCTATCGACGCTTTGCGCGAGAGCCTGGTTACTTCGAGCGTGCTTTACATCGGCAACCATGGCAATCTCCTGGAAGATTCTCGCACGGCGTGCCAGTTGATTCGCCTTGACGGCCCTATGCTGACGAAGGACCAGTTCGATCGCATCTGTGCGGTAGACCGCGTTGGTTTCAAGGCTCAGCGTTTCAGCGCCACGTATCGTCGCGAAGATGGCGAGAATGCCCTGGAAGAGGCGTTGGAAAACTTGGCGTGCAGTGTTGAAAAGGCTGTACGCAACGGGGTAAGCATCATCGTGCTTTCCGACCGCGCCGCAGAAGGCGAAGTGCCTATTCCTTCGCTCCTGGCAGTTTCCTCTGTTCACAACCATCTGATTCGCGTGGGTGTTCGCACCTTTGCCGATTTCGTGGTTGAGACGGGCGATGCTATTTCCGCGCATGACTTTGCTGCTTTGGTTGGCTATTCCGCATCGGGTATCTATCCTTATATGGCTCACGAGTGCATCGCTGATTTGGCCGCAAAGGGCGCCTTATCGGTATCCGCTGAAGAGGGCATTGCAAACTACAACAAGGCGGTAACTGCAGGAATCACCTCCATCATGTCGAAGATGGGCATTTCCACGGTGCA
>UQYE01000030.1:0-24854 GCA_900545145.1 uncultured Collinsella sp.
TCACGAGGTTTCTTTAGTGCCTTTAGTTACTGACCGTCCTTACCCGCGCGGGTTGATTTTATCACGTAGCGACTTGAGGTTCTCAAGCGCAGCGTTGAGCGTCTCGTCTCGCTTGGCAAAGTGGAAACGAATCAGATGGTTGACGGGCTCGCGGAAGAAGCTCGAGCCCGGAACGGCGCCCACGCCCACCTTGGAGGCCAAATCCTCACAGAAGTCGAGGTCGCTGTCATAGCCAAACTCCGAGATATCCATCATCACGTAGTAGGCGCCCTGCGGCACGTTGTGCGTGAGGCCGATGCTGTCGAGTCCCTGACAGAATAGGTCGCGCTTGGCAGTGTAGAGGTCGAGGACCTCCCGATAATAGCTATCGTCGAAATTGAGGGCGGTAACGACGGCCTCTTGCAGGGGAGCGGCGGCGCCTACGGTGAGGAAGTCGTGGACCTTCTTGATGCGCTCGGTGATTTCGGCAGGAGCGATGGTGTAGCCCAGGCGCCAGCCGGTGATGGAGTAGGTCTTGGACAGCGAGCTGCAGCTGATGGTGCGCTCGAACATGCCGGGCAGCGTGGCCATGTACACGTGCTCGTGGGGCGCGTAGACGATGTGCTCGTAGACTTCGTCGGTAATGCAGTAGGCGTCGTACTTTTTGCACAGGTCGGCGATAAAGGTGAGCTCCTCGCGGGTAAAGACCTTGCCGCAGGGGTTGGACGGGTTGCATAGGACAATCGCCTTGGGATCGTTGTCGCGGAAGGCCGCCTCGAGGATCCCACGGTCGAAGTCAAAGGTGGGCGGGTTGAGCGGCACGTAGATGGGCTCCGCACCCGAAAGGATCGTGTCGGCGCCGTAGTTCTCGTAGAACGGCGAGAAGATGACGACCTTGTCGCCGGGGTTTGTGACCGTCATCATGGCGGCCATCATAGCCTCGGTGGAGCCGCAGGTGACCACGATGTTCTCGTTGGGGTTGATCGGCATGCCCATAAAGTGCTCCTGCTTGGCGGCAAGCGCCTCGCGCATGGCCTGGGAGCCCCAGGTGATGGAGTACTGGTGGTAGAGCGGCTTGGGGTCGGTGGCGATGGTGCTGAGGCTATCGAGCAGCTGCGCCGGGGGATCGAAATCGGGGAAGCCCTGCGACAGGTTGACGGCACCATACTTGTTGGAGATGCGCGTCATGCGGCGGATGACCGAATCGGTAAACGCCGCCGTGCGGTTGGAGAGTTCTTTCATGCCTATCCTTTCGAGCATTGGGTGGAGCAAGTTTACTCCTATGGAACCGGTGGGATTTGCTCGAAACGGGCTCGAAAAACTCTTTTCAAAATTCTTGAAAATTGGGGCTTGCATCGCGTGGCGTTCCTTGCAATAATAGTCGAGCGCGAAGCGCACAGGACACGGTGGGTGTAGCTCAGTTGGCTAGAGCGACGGGTTGTGGTCCCGTAGGTCGAGGGTTCGAGTCCCTTTACCCACCCCAGTTCTTGCTTCGTGTTGATATCGGGTCGTTAGCTCAGTTGGTAGAGCAGGGGACTCTTAATCCCAAGGTCCAGGGTTCGACCCCCTGACGGCCCACCAAAGCATGTTTAGACGGTCAACGAAAGTTGGCCGTCTTTTTTGTTGACCTCGCATGGGGTCGGACCCGAAAGGGCACAGCCGCTTTCACAGATCGAGTCTACCCTGGGAATCGGTAAAACCGTCAGTACCCTCCTTGAGTTTCTTCTCGTCTGCCTTCACGCGACGCTCGAGCTTTTTTGTATCCTCGGCAGGCGGTAGGTTCTCGGGGACAATTCCGCGGTCGATGAGGCTGCCACGTACGCTTGTGTTGTTCTCGACGTGCTCTTGTTTGATCTGGTCCAGACCGTACAGGTCGTGTTCCTCGGCGTTGAAGGCCGTCATCGAGTTCGTAAGGTCCTTTGCTTTGATGAGGACATCGGCTAACCTGTCCGCCAATGCCGCGCTCTTGGGTACGCCGAGCTGCTGCTTCATTTCCGCCGTGCTTCTGCCGCCGAATAATGCTTCATCGCCCTTCGACTTGATGATCGCGAATCCTTTGGAGTCCACGCCGCGTTTGAACGCAATACCCGAGAGCTGTTTCTCTGAATCGGATAGCGAGTGGCGCGCCTGCAAACGCTGAATCTCTGCGAAGCGCTGCTCTATGAGCTCTTGGCGGCGCGTCTGCACGGCAAAGTATGCCTGGGCGAGCGCGATCTCTGGCTTGTTTGAATCTCCGTTTTGGGCGATTAAATAGCATGCATAGCGCGTAAGCTTGTAGTCTTTAACCGCGCGAGCGGCGACACCGGCAGTTATCATTTTCGTGGTGTCACGAAAATGGGAATCAACTGGAGTTTTATTTGTTTCGCACGAGACTTTTGCCCTCTTAACAACTTCGGCGAAGTTCTCCCATCGAGTGTATCCCATGGGTTCCATTAAATCGCGTGCGAGCCAATACTCAACGCCGTCTTCCACATTGGCGCAGCTATCAAGTTCGACACGCCACTTCTCGATATCTCTACTGTCCATATCTCCTCCTCGCTGATCTATTGTCTATGCGCGCTTTGCCCGCTCTGTACTCAGAATAAGGATACGCTGCCGTGCGGACACGAATGGGCCCCGTGCCACTTCGAGGTCACGGGGCCCATAGATATCGATTAGTTGTGCTCTGCTCTAGATAGGTGTCCAGTTTAATTCGATCGATAGTGCGAACCCAGGCTTTCGGTCCGCTTGCGCATGGCTTTGACCATCTCCGTTGCCAGCTGATTCTGCGATTGCAGGCGGGCGAGGGCTGCGATCTCGCTGTCATTGGCATGCGGCTTGCTCAGCGCCGTTGCCTCGTCTTTCAGGCTTTCAAGCTGTTGCAGGGCCTTGGATAGACCTGCTTCGGTCCTGTTGATCATGCAATAGGTGCTCATCGTGTGCTTAAGGCTGTGTGTCAGGCGTTCGGCATCTGTTGTGGCAATGCCATACTGAGGGAGGGCGATATCCATCGGAGCGGCCGCCTCGGGAGCGTCCAGCGCTGCTCGAGCTGCCGATGCGCCCGCGATGCGCCCGAATACGATGCCATTGGCACTCGACAAGCCGCCGATGCGGTCGGCGCCGTGCATGCCGCCTGTTGCCTCACCGCAGGCGTAGAGGCCCTCAACGCCCGTGTACGCGGTCTTGTCGATTTTGATACCGCCGTTGGCGGCGTGGGCATACATCGCCACGCGCATCTCGTCGGTCGGCGCGATGCCGTGCTCGTCCTGTAGCCAGGTGGCAAAGGTCTGCACAAACTCGGGGACGTCCTCGCGGGGGAAGTCGTAGTGGAGTGCCAGGCCTTCGGCTCCCGCTTGGTCGATGGCTAGGTCGATAGCGCGAGAATCCAGACGCGAAGTGAAGGGACCATATCCGGAGCGTTGCTCGAGCAGATTGTCGAGCTTATCGTCGGCGATATCGACCGGCTGGTCGAACTTGACGTAGCGCCAGGTCTTCTCGTTAAAAACAAGGTTTCGCTTGGGCTCTATAAAGCCGGGCATCATCTGCATGAACTCTATATTAGTAAGGGACGCACCGTGCGCCAGCGCGATAGCCTGTGATGAGCTGAGCACGTCGGCGGAAGTGAGGCTGCGCTCGAACAGGCCACCCGTGCCGCCCGCAGCGATGATAGTGGCCTTGACTGCCATAGGCACGAGATGCTCGTTTGTCCGGTCGTAGAGCGTGGCGCCGACAATCTTTCCGTCCGTATCTTCAACAAGGTCGATAAGCTCATGGCGGGGGAGCAGGCGAATGCCGAGCGACTCGATCCGGGTCGTCAGAGCGTCCTCAAGGGGCTTGCGGGTGAGGCCGCGCCATTTGCGTGTCTTATGGTCAAAGCAGGGGATAAACTGCTTTTGCTGAGCGCTTTCGACGCTTTGCGGACGCTGAAGCTCAACGCCCAAGTCTTGCTCGAGCCATTCAATTGCCTGGGGAATGCCGTGGACGAACGTCTGGACGAGTTCAGGGTCGGCAACGCCGCCGCCGACGGCCTGGATGGTGTCGATAAGGTTCTGTTCGTCGCCTTCGTCGACGGGACCAATAAGGCCGAGGCCCCAGGTGCCCGGGAAGAAGCTCGATCCACTCATAGTCTTGCCGGCGCTTGCCACAGCGACGGTTGCGCCCGTGCGTGCCGCTTCGATGGCGGCGCAAAGGCCCGCAATGCCAGATCCAATTACCAGTACATCAGTCGATTCCATCGGATTCCTTTCTCGTCCGGCGCATTGTCGCATGGGTGATCGGCAATGGGGCCGCAAAGACTCGGCAAATCGGTAAAGGGCAAATATGGCAGGTGGGCGTCATGGACGTTCTGACGCTCCGTCTCATCACATCTCGTATTTCGCCCCAACTGATATATCGGCATTAGCTGCCCTGCGACAGCGTAAACAAAAAGAGCCGCTACCCCGAAAGGTAGCGGCTCCAAAGCTCAACTATGTGAGCATCGCGCGGGCGCGACTAGGCCTTGAGGGCCTCCTCGACGGCGACAGCGCAGGCGACGGTGGCACCGACCATGGGGTTGTTGCCCATGCCGATGAGACCCATCATGTCGACGTGCGCAGGCACGGAGGAAGAACCTGCGAACTGGGCGTCGGAGTGCATGCGGCCCATGGTGTCGGTCATGCCGTAAGAGGCAGGGCCGGCGCCCATGTTGTCCGGGTGCAGGGTACGGCCAGTGCCGCCACCAGAAGCGACGGAGAAGTACTTCTTGCCAGCCTCGAGGCGCTCCTTCTTGTAGGTGCCAGCGACGGGGTGCTGGAAGCGCGTGGGGTTGGTGGAGTTACCGGTGATCGAGATGTCGACGTTCTCGTGCCACATGATGGCAACGCCCTCGCGGACGTCATCGGAACCGTAGCAGTTAACGGCAGCGCGGGGACCATCGGAGTAGGGGATGGTCTCGACGACCTTGAGCTCGCCCGTGTAGTAGTCGAACTGGGTCTTCACGTAGGTGAAGCCGTTGATGCGGGCGATGATCTGAGCGGCGTCCTTGCCCAGACCGTTGAGGATAACGCGCAGCGGCTTCTTGCGAGCCTTGTTGGCGTTCAGAGCCAGGCCGATAGCGCCCTCAGCGGCAGCGAAGGACTCGTGGCCAGCCAGGAAGGCGAAGCACTCGGTGTCGTCGGAGAGCAGCATAGCGCCCAGGTTGCCGTGGCCCAGACCGACCTTGCGGTCCTCGGCAACGGAGCCGGGAACGGTGAAGGCCTGGATGCCCTCGCCGATGATGGCGGCAGCCTCAGAAGCGGTCTTGGCGCCACGCTTGACAGCGAGAGCGCAACCGAGGGTGTAGGCCCACTCGGCGTTCTGGAAGGCGATGGACTGGGTGTTGTTGACGATCTCACGCGGGTTGAAGCCCTTGTCGGTGCAGATCTGCAGAGCTTCCTCGAGGGAGGCGATGCCGTTGTCGGCGAGGCACTTGTTGATCTTGTCAGCGCGGCGCTCGTAACCTTCGAACGTAACAGTCATAGTTATTTCCCTCCCTTTCTACTCGTGAACCGGGAACACGCTGGCGACGGAGTGAGTCTCCTCGTCGGTGCGCGGGTCGATGTACTTGGCAGCGTTCTCCCACTGACCATAGTGGCCCATAGCGCCAGCGATGGCCTCCTCGGGGGTCTTGCCGGCCTTGACGGCGTCGGTGAACTTGCCGAGGTTCAGGAACTCGAATGCGATGATCTCGTTCTTGTCGTTGAGAGCCATGCGGGTGACGTAGCCCTGAGCGAGCTCGAGGTAACGAGCGCCCTTGGCCTTGGTGCCGAACATGGTGCCGACCTGAGAGCGAAGGCCCTTGCCGAGGTCGTCGAGGGAGGCGCCCACGGGCAGGCCGCCCTCGGAGAACGCGGTCTGGCTGCGGCCGTAAACGATCTGCAGGAAGATCTCGCGCATAGCAACGTTGATGGCGTCGCAGACGAGGTCGGTGTTGAGGGCCTCGAGGATGGTCTTACCGGGAAGGATCTCGGAAGCCATGGCGGCAGAGTGGGTCATGCCCGAGCAGCCGATGGTCTCAACGAGGGCCTCCTCGATGATGCCGTCCTTGACGTTCAGCGTGAGCTTGCAGGCGCCCTGCTGAGGTGCGCACCAACCCACACCGTGCGTAAGACCGGAGATGTCGGAAATCTCCTTAGCCTGGACCCACTTGCCCTCCTCGGGGATGGGTGCGGGGCCGTGGTATGCACCCTTGGCAACGGGGCACATGTTCTCCACTTCCTGTGAGTACTGCATGCCTCTCCTCTCTATCGTGTTGGCGTCCCGTCTGGGGGTCGTGGCTGGCGATTGCCGGGCGACCCTTCGAAAGGGACATGACATGCAGCCCCTATAATACCGCGAAATGCACGGAATATTCGGCGAACGGCTCAGTTTTCGTAGCGAGAAGTCCGGAAGTTTTAATTGAAACGGTTTAACTCTATATTCTGTGGTCGTGAACTTTTGTAGAGGGGGTTCGTCTTGGGCAAGCTTTTGGTCAGCTCTTGTAAGCGTTGCAGGGGCTGACCTGTTGCAACGGTGCCGTTCGCCGCCTGTTTATTGCCTTTGGCCGCGCGAATGTATTGTTTTGCGTGAATGTTTTGGTGGCACGCTTCAATCGTGTTGTATTGGATGGCAAGCAGATCCAGGCGAAGGGAGCGCCATGCAGCGCGTTTGGAGAACGGTTACCGGCTTTTACCATGTTTGTGCCCGCGGTACGGGCAAGCAGCTCATCTTTGAGGGCGATGAAGACCGGTGGGAGTTTTTGGAGCTGATGCGCGAGTGCTGCCGCGAGGCGGGCGTGACGGTTATCGCCTGGTGCCTTATGGGCAATCACGTGGATCTGGTACTCTCGGATTATGAGGACACGATGAGCGCGGCGATGCAACGACTGCTTTTGACGTACGCTCGTCGGTTCAATAAACGCACGGGGCGCACGGGCCATCTGTTCCAGAACCGTTTTGACCGGCGCTCGCTCGATACCGACCGTTATCTAATGGCCGCCATTCGCTATGTTCATGCTAATCCGCAGGAGGCGGGTATCGCCCTGATCGAGCGCTATCCGTGGAGCAGCTTTGCCGAGTATCTGCGAGCGTATGACAACGATATGACGAGGGGATTTTCGGACCCTTCTTGTGTGCTCGAGCTCTTTGAGTCTGTCAGGGGGTTTCTGGATTATTCTCTGTCAATGCCCGATGGTTCCGATCCGGTGATTCATGATATGGATGAGACAGAGTGGGAGCGGCGTGCGTTTGCCGACAAGATGGCGAAGCGCCTGGGTGTGCCGCTCAACAAACTCAAGACCGTAGCACCCTCGCGGCGAGACGGAATCATTTTCGCCCTGCACGATGGCGGCTACACGGTGCGCGAGATCGAACGGTATACGGGAATCAGCAAGAGTACCGTCTCTCGTATCGTGCGCGCTTATGCGCGGGTGAATGCTCAGGCTGAGGGCTCGGAATAGAAAATGGCCGAACCACTCTTGTCAAGCGATTCGGCCAACAAAATTCTTAAGATTTGGGACAAATACTACTGATTATTTTGTCCCGTGAGCATGCCGTCGAGGGTGCGCCAGGCGAGCTCGGCGCACTTGACGCGGGCGGGCATGTGCGAGATGTCCTGGAGCTGGGCGGCTTCGTCCAGGTCTTCCAGGTCCTCCTCGGAGAGCTTCTCGCCGCGGATCATGGCGAGGAAGAGCTCTGCCAGGTGGCGAGCTTCCTCGACGGTCTCGCCGGTGATGAGGTCGGCCATGATGTCGGCACTGGCCTGGCTGATGGCGCAGCCGTGACCGGTAAAGGAGGCCTCCTCGATCACGTTGTTCTCGACACGCAGCTGCAAGGTGAGCTCGTCTCCGCAGCTAGGGTTGATGCCGTCGTGCTCGTGCGTGGGAGCATCCATCTCGTACTTATAGTCGGGGTGCGAGTTGTGCTCCATAAATGTGGTGGAGGTGTACAGATTACCCATTGAACGTGCTCCAAACGTGATGCAGGCCGGCGATGAACTTGTCGATGTCGGCCTTGTCGTTGTAGAAGGCTACGCTGGCGCGGCAGCAGGCAAGGTTCTCGACGCCCAGCCAGGTGAGCAGCGGCTGCGCACAGTGGTGGCCGGCGCGAATGCAGACGCCGTCCATGTCCATGATGCTCGCTACGTCGTGCGGGTGGATGCCCTTGACGTTAAAGCTCACGACGCCGTGGTGGTTGTCCCAATAGATGGAGCCGATGATCTGGACAAAGTCGAGCTGCATGAGTTCGCCCATCAGATAGTGGACGAGTGCCTGCTCGCGGGCCTGGATGTTCTCGTAACCCACCGTGTTGACCAGGTAATCGAGTGCGGCGCCCGTGGCGAAGATGCCGGCGGCGTCCTGCGTGCCGGCCTCGAACTTCTCGGGGACGGGAGCCCAGACAGCGTTCTGCTCGGTGACCGAATCGATCATCTCGCCGCCGGTAAGCATGGGCGGCATGGCGTTGAGCAGGTCCATCTTGCCCCACAGCACGCCAATGCCCATGGGCCCCATGGCCTTGTGTGCGCTAAAGGCAAAGAAGTCGGCGCCCAGGTCGGCCACGTCGACCGGCATATGCGGCAGCGACTGCGCACCGTCGACGACCAGATAGCCGCCGTACTTGTGCACGAGCTTGCCGAGGTTCTTGACCGGGTTCTCGACGCCCAGCACGTTGGAGACCTGACCCACGGCCAGGATCTTGGTCTTGGGGCCTACCTTGGCCAGGACCTCCTCGGTCGTGAGCTGGCCGGTCTTGGTGGGGTAGAGGTAGACGAGCTTGGCACCGGTCCCGCGGCAGACCTGCTGCCACGGAATCAGGTTGGAGTGGTGCTCCATGATGGTGATGACGACCTCGTCGCCCGGTTCGAGCACTGTGGGCGCAAAGCTCTTGGCGACCAGGTTGAGCGACTCGCTCGTGTTGCGGGTGAAGACGACTTCGTTGGCCTGGGCGGCGCCGATGAGGTCGGCGATCTGCTGGCGAACCTTCGCGATAGCCTCGGTGGCCTCGACGGACAGCGAGTACAGGCCGCGCAGAGGGTTGGCGTTCATGCGCTGGTAGAAGTCGCGTTCGGCGTCGAGCACACAGGCAGGGCGCTGCGCGGTGGCGGCGCTATCGAGGAAGGCGATCTCGGGGTGCTGCTGGAACAGCGGGAACTGGCCCTTGTAGGGGTTGGTCTCGATATCTACGGTGGGCCAGCCGCGCGAAGCCTCGTCGCTGGCGTCGAGCTCCATAGGCTCCGGTGCGGTACAGGTGTCACATTTAACGTGCTCGGTATCGATCATGCGAGCTCCTCCTCAAAGTTGTCGATCAGGTTGTTGCCCAGGCGGACGACGGCGTCGCGGGTGCGCTCGTCGGTGGCGGAAAGCGCAGCGTCCTCCAGCTTGGCGCGGATGAACAGGTCCTCGGCTGCGTTTTGGTCAAGGCCGCGGCAGGCGAGGTAGAACAGCTGCTCGTCGCGGACGTGGCCGATGGTGGCGCCGTGGTTGCCGGCGACGTCGTCCTCGTCGCAGAGGATGACGGGAACGGTTTTGTTGTCGACGCCCTTGTTAGCCAAGAGCACCGTCTCGCGCTCGGTGCCGGTTGCACCCTTGCAGCCGTGCACGAGGTCGATGGTGCCGCGGTAGACCTTCTTGGACGTGCCGGTCAGCACGCCGTTGGCGTCGATTTCGCACTCGGTCTTGCGACCGCGGTGGCGCAGCTCGTAGTTAAAGTCGCGCACCTGCTCGCGGGCGCCCAGGTAATCGGTATCGATGGTCACCTTGGCGGTATCGCCCAGCAGGTCGCCGGCAAGGCCGGTGGCGCTGGCGCCGGCACCCAGGACAGTGTGCTGCACGTTGACGCGCGCGCCCTCGTCTAGGAACAGGCCGGTGTCGTCGAGTGCGATCCAGCTGTCGTCGAGTGTCTGCGTGCAGGTCACGTTGACGGTGGCGTACTCGTGGGCGCACACACGCAGCACGGAGCCCACGACGCCCTCGCCGGCAACGGGGGAGTCCAGGGCTAGGGCGAGGTCGAGCGTTGCCTGCGGGCGGGCGACGACGTCGATGGCGGCAATCGCAGCCGCTACGTCGACGCCACTCACGCGCACGGTAACCGTGGCGTGCTGGTATGCGGGCACATCGATGACGATGCGCTTGGTAGCGTGCTCGGCCAAGTAGGCGTAGGCAGCCTCGCCCATGCCGGTTTCGAAGGCTTCAGCAGGGGAGAGCTCCTCCTCCAGCTTAATGGCGCCGGCCTGGTAGACGGAGGAGGCGGGCACGTCGAGCTCGGTCTCGGGCGTGATGCGGGCGCGGTCGGCGGCATCACCGGGGGCGGAGGCGCGGCGCTCGGGGAAGCGCTCGGCCATGGCGTTCATGGCGGTGCCAAACGCGTCGGCAGCGCCGGCAAACTGCTCGTCCAAGCCCTCGACCTCGATGGCCTCGGCAGGAGCGACGGCAAGCTCGTCCGAAAGCTCAAGCTTGGTCTGGTTCATCTTGAGCCAACCCCAAGTGGCAGCAGGCATCGCATTAACCTGCTCGAGCGTGGTAGCAGCGGTGTTCGTGGTCTGTTTCATTATCCGATCGCTCCTTCCATCTCGAGCTTGATCAGGTTGTTCATCTCGACGGCATACTCCAGCGGCAGCTCCTTGGAGACCGGGTTGGCAAAGCCGTTGACGATCATGGTGCGGGCCTCTTCCTCCGAGATGCCGCGGCTCATCAGGTAGAACACCTTGTCGTCGCCGATGCGGCCGATGGTAGCCTCGTGGCCGATGTCGACGTTCTTGGCGCGGATGTCCATAGCGGGGATGGTGTCGGAGCGGCTCTGGTCATCGAGCATGAGCGACTGACAGCTCACGGTTGCCTTGGAGCCCTCGGCCTTGGGTGTCGCCACGATGGAGCTGCGGAAGGTCTGGATGCCGCCGCTCTTGGAGATGCCCTTGGTCTCGACGGTCGCCGAGGTCTCGGGCGCGTTGAGCACGACCTTGCAGCCGGTGTCGAGGTTCTGCCCGGCGCCGGCGAAGGTGATGCCGGTAAAGCTCGAGCGGGCGCGGCGGCCGTTGAGCACGCTCATGGGATAGAGGTAACCTACGTGGCTGCCGAAGGAGCCGCTGATCCATTCGATGTCGCCGTCCTCGTCCACGCGCGCACGCTTGGTGTTGAGGTTGTACATATTCTTGGACCAGTTCTCGATGGTCGAGTAGCGCAGGTGCGCACGCTTGCCCACAAAGAGCTCCACGGCGCCAGCGTGGAGGTTGGCCACGTTGTACTTGGGCGCGGAGCAGCCCTCGATGAAGTGCAGGTCGGCATCGTCCTCGACGATGATGAGCGTGTGCTCAAACTGGCCGGCACCCTTGGCGTTGAGGCGGAAGTAGCTCTGCAGCGGGAAGTCGAGCTTGGTGCCCTTGGGCACGTAGACAAACGAGCCGCCCGACCATACGGCGCCGTGCAGGGCCGCAAACTTGTGGTCGGTGGGCGGGATGAGCGTCATGAACTTCTCGTGGATGAGCGGCTCCCACTGCGGATCGTGCAGGGCCTCCTCGATGCCGGAGTAGACGATACCCATCTTGGACGCCGTGTCCTGCATGTTGTGGTAGACCAGCTCGGAGTCGTACTGTGCGCCGACGCCCGCCAGATAGCTGCGCTCGGCCTCGGGGATGCCCAAGCGCTCAAAGGTGTTCTTGATGTCGTCGGGCACCGACTCCCAGTCGTGCTTTTGGTCGGTGTTGGGCTTGACGTAGGTGACGATGTTGTCCATGTCCAGGCCCTCGATGGAGGGGCCCCACGTCGGGTCGGGAAAACGGTTGAAGATCTCGAGGGACTTTAAGCGCAGGTCGAGCATCCACTGCGGCTCGTCCTTTTTGGCGCTGATCTCGCGCACGATGTCGGGCGTGATGCCGGCGTCGAGGCGCTCGAATCCCTCCTCGCCATAGGTGAAGTCGTAGAGGCTGCGGTCGATGTCCGCGACCTCGGTGCGGTTCTTGGTCATTGCGTCGCCCCTTTACGCCTGCTGCCCGGCAGCGGCGGCCTCGGCCTGGGCGCGCTGCTCGGCGGCCTCGCGCTCGAAGGTCTCAAAGCCGTTCTTGTCGATCCAGGGGATGAGCGAGGCGTCGTCCTCGCGCACGATGTGGCCCTTGACCATAACGTGGACACGGTCTACATCCAAGTGCTCCAGGATGCGCGTGTTGTGCGTGATGATGAGCATGGAGCCGTCGCAGCTCTTGCGGTAGGCGTCCATACCGTGGCTGACGGTGGACAGGGCGTCGACGTCCAGGCCGGAGTCGGTCTCGTCCAAGATGGCGAGCTTGGGCTGCAGCAGCAGAAGCTGGAGCATCTCGACCTTCTTTTTCTCGCCGCCCGAGAAGCCCACGCCCAGCTCACGGTTGAGGTAGGAGGTATCCATGTTAAGCTCGGCCGCGAGCTCCTTGACGCGACGACGGAATTCCTTGCCCTTCATCTCCAGGCCGGGGCGGCCGGCGATACTGGCGCGCAAAAAGCTCGACAGTGGCACGCCGGGGATCTCGACAGGGGCCTGGAAGCTCAGGAACAGGCCGGCGCGCGAGCGCTTGTCGGTGGTGAGCTCGGTGATGTCCTGGCCGTCAAAGACGATGCGGCCGTCGTTGACCGTGTAGACGGGGTCGCCCATGACCAGGTGGCCAAGGGTGGACTTGCCGGCGCCGTTGGGTCCCATCAACACGTGGGTCTCGCCGGCGGCGACGTTAAGGTTGACGTTGTGGAGGATGGTCTTCTCGTCCACGGAGGCGGTCAGACCTTCGATGGAAAGCAGCGGATTTGCGCTCATGCTGTCCCTCTCTGTATATGGTGTACTCATGGGTGTACGAAACCCTAGGAATCTTCTCGGAATAAAGTTACTATGGGTTCGGCGTTAGTCAAGGGAAAACCCGACTAATCCACTCGACTTTTCAAATTCTGGGACAAAATAACCTGTTGTGTTTGTCCCACTTACTTAAGATTTGGGACAAACAAACCTGGTTATGTTGTCCCAGATGCGATGGGAGGGTAGGTATGCTCATTTCTTCCAAGGGCCGCTATGCCCTCCGGCTGATGATCTATATCGCGGCGCTGGGCGACGCCGAGGGCAAGATTGCCTTGCGCGAGGTTGCCGACCGCGAGCATATCTCGCAAAAGTATTTGGAACAGCTGGTTCGTCCGCTTATGAAGGCAGGCCTGCTTAAGAGCGTGCGCGGCAAGGGTGGCGGCTACATGATGGCCAAGGACCCGGCCGAGGTGCGTGCTGGCGACATCCTGCGCGCCGTCGAGGGCAGCACGGCTCCGGTGGCGTGCGATGGTATCGACAACAGCTGCGCCCGCAGCGATCTCTGCTCGACCGTCAAATTCTGGCGCGGTCTGGACGACGTGATCGAAAAGTACGTCGACGGCGTGTCGTTGGCTGACCTTGCTGCCGTCCCCGAGATCAACTTCGACATTAAGCTGTAGGACTTCAAATGGCATCTCTCGACAAGGTGTACAAGCAAATCGAGGTTTTTGCTCGGGAATGTGACGCCGAGAAGGTTGTGCTGTTTGGTTCCCGCGCTCGAGGTGACAACTTGCCTAAGAGCGATATTGATATTGCTGTAGCAGGTTGCCGGGATTTCGACCGTTTCTCATATCTGATAGAGGAGCGTCTTGATACTCTTTTAGATATAGACGTCGTCAATCTGGATGAGTCCTTATCGCAGCAATTGCTCGATGAAATTGCCAGGGATGGTGTGATTCTGTATGAAAAAATATGAGAACTTTGCCAGCGCCTTGGCGAATCTTGAGGATGCACCCAATCAGGATCTTAGCAATGATTTTGTTCAGAGTGGATTGATTAATAAGTTCAATCTTCAATTTGAACTGAGCTGGAAGCTCCTTAAGCGTCTGCTCGAGTATGAGGGCGCCACGCTTGCCGCGTCGGGGTCTCCTCGTGCCATCTTGAAGGAGTCCTACCGATTCTACGACTTTGTTGATGAGGCGGCCTGGCTAGATATGCTCAAAGACCGCAATACGAACGTCCATATCTATGACAACAAGCTCGCTCAAGATTTGATTCAGCGCATCTTGAACGTATATATTCCCGCTTTTTGTCAGTTGAGGGACGGGCTGATGGAGCGATACGGCGAGCTTCTGATGGCGCCCGACGACCAGTTTGTTTAATTCCTTAAGATTTCGCGGAGGGTTGTTGCCGTTTACCGAGGGGTTGTTGTGCAACAACGGGCGAGCTGCAATACTTATTTTATCTTTGCAAACTGAACTTTAACTACACCAATGCAGGGAGGATCTTATGCAGCCCAAGCATTCTGCGATTGTCGCGGGCCTGACGCTGGCGCTTTCGTTTGGCGCCGTTTCCGCGCCGGCACCCGCCGCTGCCGAGGAGCCCACGCCGGGCGTTGCCTCGGATGCGACCGATATCGATAAGGGTCTCTATACCCAGCAGTCCTTTTCGGGCGTGCTGAGGTCGGTCCAGGGCGTTTCGTTTGTTAACGTGACTCCCGAGATGAAGTACTTCACCAAATATGAGAGTCACGGCAACTATAACCAGGGCTTTTCGTACGGTGACGGTTATAACGCGCTGGGTTATTACCAGTTCGACCGTCGTTGGTCGCTCATTCCGTTTATGAAGCAGGCCTACAACTACAACCCCGAAAAATACAGCATGCTCAAGGATGCGATTGATCGCGGCAGCGAGATTTCCAACATGAGCAATGCCATGTACGAGAACGGCCAGCTCACCGAGTTGGGCCGTATTGCGCAGGAGGCCTTCCAGGGCGCTTATAACATCGATCCTGTTGAGTTCTCAGCTCTTCAAGATGCCTATGCGTACAACTCGTACTATGCGGTGACCGAGGCGTGGCTCAAGAGTGGCCTGGGCATTGATATTTCGGGCCGTGCCGATTGCGTTAGGGGCATGGTGTGGAGCATCACCAACATGTGCGGCACCGGTGGCTGCAGGGACTTTTTCCGCTGGGCGAATCTTTCCAACGATATGTCCGACCGCGAGTTTGTGACGGCGCTTTCCAATAGTGTGGTCAACAATGTCGCCACTAAGTTTTCGAGTCAGCCCCAGTATCATGAGGGCTGGAAGAACCGCTACCGCAACGAGCTGAAGGACTGCTTGGTTTATATCGCCGAGGACGAGGCAGCCGCTGCGACGCCCGTGCAGCCCGAGCCTACGCCGGCGCCCTCGCCGACACCTGATTCGAATGACGACTCGAGTGACGATGCCAACGATGACAGGATGGATGCGCCCTCGACCGATGCTGACGGTAATGGCTCTGCTGGTGGCACTACCAACGACGGCTCTACCCCGAACGGCTCCAATTTGAACGGCTCTGCTGCGGGCGATTCGTCTTCAAGCTCTGCCGGCAATACGGACAGCGACGCTTCTGGTTCGACTGGCGCTGACACCTCTAACTCATCTACCGGCTCGAGCGATTCGTCCGTTGACACCGGCTCTAACAACGGCTCCGGCTCTGACGCAACCCCTGGTTCCGATGCTTCCAAGGATGACTCGAATAAGGCGCCGGACGTTCCCGTTGCTTCGCCGGACAAGAAGCCTTCTTTCTCCGAGCAGCTTGGTTCTACGCTGGGCTCTTCGCTGATGGCTGGCGTCAATAACGGCTCGACCCAGAACAAGGGCAACTCTGATCAGGTTTCCACGGAAAAGATCGAAGCCGCAAAGGGCGACTCCAAGGACAAGGCTTCCGAGAAGACCGAATCCGATAAGGGTTCTAGCTCTGAGGAGAAGAGCGACAAGTCCGAACAGAAGAAGGACGAGGATAAGAAGTCTGAATCTGAGGAGAAGGACAAGAGCAAGGCCGAGGGCGAAAAGAAACAGTCCGAAGACGACGACAAGAGCGGTGCTGACAACCAGGTCCAAGAGCAAAATGACTCCAAAACGGTGACCACCACGACCACGACGACTACAACTACCAAGTCCTCGGGCGGCAACATGCCCAAGACGGGCGATCTGATTGTGATGGCGAGCCTTGCCAGTGCAAGCTTGGCCACACTGGGCGCTACGTCTATCGTAAGTGGTAAGCATAAGCTCGATCAGCAGAAGAAGGCTTCTGGGGAGGACGGCTTGGAGGAGTAATCTTCCAGATCGTTTTCTATAAGAGTTTGGGACGGGGTCCGGTGCGGCGGCATCGGCCCCCCTTTTTTTGTTGTGCAACGATTTGTTATGCCCCCTCGGGGGGCTGTTGCTACCGCTGCCCGAAACGTTTGCATGTCGATATTGTTGCGCTCTACCCGCTCGCTACAATGGGCATCGTGCTGCGTTAGAAGGAGAGTTTACGGTGTCTGAACAGGTGAATTGTGGTTTTACTCATGCGTTTGGTGCACGGTTGCTCAATCATGCGGATAGCGCAGCTCTACCGGTTGATGTACACGACTTTTCTGATGCAATCAATCGGTGTCTACTCGTCGATAAGACTATGTTTATTGCCGATATATTGGACAGCGAAGCACCTGTTGCGCTTTGCTGTCGGCCCAAGGGTTTTGGCAAGAGCATGAACCTATCGATGCTCAAATGCTATTTGGAACGACCTTATTGCCGGCGGCCGGATCGAAGCCTGTTCGCTGGTACCCAGATTTGGCAGGCGGGCGGCGGTCGCTATCGTGATGAGTACGCGAGTTATCCGGTCATCATGCTCGACTTTACAGCTGCCGCTTCGAGGCATGGCGCTGGTGCTGCGGCAGCAATTCGCGGGGCTGTCGTGCGCGAGTGCGCCCGATTACTGCCGCTGCTTGCCGCGCCTGATCTGTCAAGACGTGAGGTTCGTCTTATCGAGAGGGCGGCGCGTGGGGTGGCCAGCGATAAGGAGATCGATGCGGCGCTTGGCGTGCTTATTAAACTGCTCCAGGCAGCTTTCGATGAGCAGGTTGTTCTTCTGATAGACGACTACGACGCGGTATGTCCAAAGCGTTTGGACGCTAAGGACGACGGTAGCGTGGATTCCCTAGAGTCGCTCAGCCGAATGTTGTTCGACACCATTGCCGACGCCGGCGACTCGTTGCGATTGACGTGTCTTATGGGCGAGCGCCCCGGTCCTGCCGAGTTCGCGTTGTCCCAACGTGGGGTTTCCTATCGGTCGGCGACACCGCTGTCGAGCTGGTGTGATCGATGGTTCGGTTTTTCGGACGACGAAGTCCAGGTGCTGTTGGATCGCATCGGTCGCAACGGCTGTCTGGATGACGCGCGTGAGTGGCTTGAGGGCTATCTGTTTGGTGGTTTTTATTGCTCGATCCCGGAGCGCGTGGTGGACTACGCACATCGCGGTTGCGTCGCGCCCGTTCGGGCAGATCTGTATGGTTACGCCGACCGTCTGAGCGCATGCGTCGGCGACTGGAATCTCATGCGCCTGTCCGCATTGTTCGATTTGCTTGAGCCGCATGGGTTTATTGAGGCGCCAGTGCATGTGCATGCCGAGGAGGCCGATGCTGCCAAGCCCGAAGATATCTGGACAGCGCTGTATCTGTCTGGATTTCTTACGACGGACATGACGGGGCATTCGGAGGACGGCGCGTGCCTTCGTTCCCTGCGTCTGCCTAATAACGAAGTGCGTCAGGCGCTCCGTCTTGTAATTCTGGAATGGTTTGAGTGCGCCGTTGAGGACGTTGGAGTTATCGACTCGTTCCATGACGGGCTGTGTCGAGGAGACGAGGACACTGTAAAGCAAGCTTTGAGCTGTGCTATCGGCGATCTGGGCATCGATGTGGGCCAATCAGATATGCCGACAGCCTATCATCTGGCGCTTCAGGGGCTCTGCTTTGGACTGCCCGGCTATTGCAATCCCAGCTCCAAGCGAAGTGGCGTCTCGGATCGCTGGGATATCCAGGTGATTCCCACCGGTCGGGTGTTTGACGTGGCCGACACGCTCGGCATGCTCGATGAGCGACCGCTCATTACGATCAACATGTTGTACGACCCTGGCGTCGATGCCCTGGGCCTGGAACTGTTGGCGGTTCAGGCGCTGCTCGACATAGAGCGCGACGGCATCGATGATATCCGCGTGCCGCGCCCCGCCGTCGGGCGCATGCGTTGGGGCTTTGGCTTTGACGGTCAGCGTGTGTCCGTGGTGTGTCAACGACTGTAGCGGCGGGCGAAAGCCCTTTACTACTCGGCGTCCTTCAGGGGCGGCATGGGCTTCCAGTTGGGATCCTTAACGATCTTGCGGGCGTCCTTCATGCCGCGGCGCAGCGCCGGAATGCCGGTCTTAAAGCATTTGTCGACTGCTGCCAGACGAATGAACTCCTTGCAGAAGGTCGCGGCATTGCCCAGACGGAACAGCATGGGGTGGTAGTCACCGTAGATCTGCATATAGCGAGCGAGGAAGCCTCGGTTGCGCATGATGTAGTAGCGGTTGGTGTCGCTCGTGGAGTTGAGCTGTCGTTTGCCGGCGATATCCCAGTTGGAGACGGCGCGGGCGCGCTTGAGCACCACGTCGGCAACCACGGCGGCGGGGAAGTGCTGGCTGGCCACGTAGCCGTAGCAGGCATCGTCGCCGTAGATAAAGAAGCGCGCGTCGGGCAGGCCAATCTTGTCGACCACGCGGCGCGAGAACATGCCGCCCTCAAAGCACAGTTGGTTCATGGTGCGGTAGCCCTCGGGTCCCAAATCCCACTTGGCGATGGGGTTAGGGATGCCGAGCGAAAGGATGAGCTGGTACTGCCAAAAGAAGGCGCCGCCGTCAAAGTCCAGGCGCGAACCCTGGATAACATCGTAGCGGTCGGTCCACTTGGCCAAGCGCTCGATGCCTTCGGGGATGACGAGCACGTCGTCGTCCATCACCCAGAACCACTGGGCGCCCAGGTCGTAGGCACATTTGGTGCCGGCCGAGAAGCCGCCCGCACCGCCGCCGTTTTCGAGCTGCGGGGCGTAGATGACACGGTCGGTGCCGCCCTGCGCGTCGGGCTGCTCGGTGTCGATGCCCCACAGGTTGGCCAGACGCTCGTTGAATGCGGTGCACATGGCCTCGGTCTCGCGCGAATTCTCGTTATCGACAATCACGATGCGCCAGGGCGTTGCCGTGAGCTCGGTCATGGAGTCGAACAAGTTGGCCAGGAGTTCCTGGCGCTTGTACGTAACGACAACGATGGCGAGCTTATCGATGGGGGCGGGAAGGGTTGAAGTCATGGGGCAATATATCCTTTCACGCGCGGCGGGCGAGCGCTGCGCGGAAGCTATCGAATACGTCCTTGGGACTGTCCTATTGTAAAGGCTCGCCGCACCTTGACGGCAAGCTTTGAATAAAACGCAGGAACCTGCCACGGGTGTAGCGGCTTTGACGTCTGACGGCAGCGTGTCTATTGCCGCTTGAGCTTGCGAACGATAAGGCTTCTAGCTGCATCGATGATGAGGAGCGCCAGAGCAAAGACGATGCTAATGACGGTACCCGTGATGATACATATAGCTGCCGGGCTGTTTTGGCTGACCAGCATGTTTGCGAGCAACGTATTGAAGACGGGACGTCACAGGCTACTGGTGAGCGACTGCATCACATAGAAACCGAGCGTGGCGGTCGATAAGGTGACGATGACACCCGCAGTCCGCGGATTGCCTGAGGCACTGCGTCGGGTTGCCGAAAAGAGCAAGGAGGCGGCAGCGAGGGCAAACGAGATCAGCGAGGTCGACTTGTAGGAGAGGACTGCCATCGCCGTGAGGTTGCCGGTGAAGGAGAGTGCTCCTTCCAGGATGGTGGCGAGCGCCAAAATCGCAGCGAGCGACCGCATGCCCAAGGCGCCCGCCCTGTCCGAATCCATGACATCGGTAACGTCGCGGAGCAGACCGCCGATCAAAAACGCGATTACGTACGTGGCAGCGCTCATGAGCTTCTGGAGCCAAGAAAACTCGCCGGCGCTTGTCGTACTCATGGCGGCTATATACCCGTTAACAACAAATGCGAGGATGCCAACGGCGATGACCGTCGTCGTGTAGCTCTTCTGGGAGAGTCGACTCTTAGCCAGTCCAAACCATGGCGCCATGAAGACCGTGGCGGCATAGACCCAGATAAACTCAAGGCCTAGCGTGTACCAGTAGTGCGTGTTGAGGGTAACATCGGGAATGGGGGAGACGACCGTGGACCACGCGAGCGCCACGAGGCAATAAAACGTAGTGGGCATAACGACCTTGCCCAGGCGCTGCGTCGTCCGTTGCATTTGCGACTTCCACGTTGCTCCACCGTCCCAAGCACGCGCGGCAGAAGCGATGAGAAAATAGCCCGAGATCATAAAGAAGATCTCGTTGGCCCAGCAGCCCAGCAGGTTAATAAAACCGAGCACGCCGGAATAGGGGAAGGCGGCAAGCGGCGCGTATTCCGGCAAGCCGACACAGGTTGCCTGGAAGGTCCACTGAAAGGTGTGGAACACCGCGATACCGGCGACTGCGACCAGGCGCAAGGCCTCGATGGATATGTTGCGTGCGGCTTTGGGCTGCATGACGTCCTTTCGTATCGGTTTGCCTCTGCGAGCTCCATAGATTATATAAACGCCCGCTGGCGCGCTGACCCTTTGATACCATGAAACGACAGGTATTTCCTAAGGAGCACATTTGTCTACTAACGCCTCTGGCAGCCCTGTTCTGTCGCTGCTTATTCCCATTTACAATGTTCAACGCTACCTGCGCGAGTGTCTCGATTCCGCCCTGGCACAGACGCTCAAGGATATTGAGATCATCTGCATTAACGACGGGTCGACCGACAACTCGCCGGTGATTATCCGCGAGTATATGGAGCGCGATGGGCGCGTCAAGATGATCGACAAGGCCAACAGCGGCTACGGCGACTCGATGAACCACGGCCTGGAGATGGCGCGTGGCAAGTACGTTGGCATCTTGGAGTCCGATGACTTTATGGCGCCCGACGCACTCGAAAAGCTTGTCTCGGCCGCCGATACCAATAATGCCGACTTTGCAAAGGCGAACTTTGATTTCTACTGGTCTAAGCCCGAGGAGCGCCGTTCGCTGCACGAGATGTTTAGACCTCAGGATTGCGGCAAGCCGGTGCACCCGAGCGATACGACGCAGTTCTTTAAGCAAAAGCCGTCGATTTGGTCGGCCGTGTACCGTCGCGATTTTCTTGAGCGCAACGGCATTAAGTTCCTGCCGACTCCGGGGGCATCCTTTCAGGACACGTCATTTGCCTTTAAGGTGATCGCGTGCGCCGATAAGGCTGTTTACCTGCATGATGCCGTGTTGTCGTATCGCCAGGACAACGAGAATTCCTCGGTCAATTCTTCGGCTAAGGTCTTTTGCGTCAATACCGAGTATGCCGAGATTGAGCGTTGGATTCGAGAGGATTATGCCCGCGACCACGCAAGTGATGACGTCGCGCGCATGCTCAAGTTCAATCAACTCATTAAGTACGATTCGTACATGTGGAGCTATGTGCGCCTAGCGCCTAAGTTCTATAAGGAGTTCCTGGTGCAGATGGCTAAGGAATTTCAGGCGGCCTTGGACGCGGGGGAGTTTTCGCTTGACGACCTCAAGCCGTGGAAGCGCGCGAATCTCGCTGCCATTCTCAAAGATCCTGAGGGCTGGGTTGACGAGCATCCGAGTTTTGCGACGGATGGTGCCTTGGGGCGCGCTAAGTATTACGCCTCGGTTGGAGGCCCGGGCGTGGTCGCCGCCTTCCTCATCGAATCGCTGAGGGGGTAGGTCGGCATGGGAGAGGTCTCGTGTCCTAAAGCTACCATTGTCGTCCCCGTTTATAACTCAGTGCGTTCCATTCAGCGATGCCTCGATTCGCTGTTGGCCCAGTCCGAGCGCTCGATTCAGGTTGTCTGCGTCAACGACGGTTCGACCGATGATTCGTTGAACGTGTTGCACCAGATCGCGCAGGCCGACGATCGCGTACTGGTGATTGACCAGGAAAACGCGGGTGTCTCGTGTGCTCGAAATGCCGGTATCGATGCCGTCGAGGGCGAGACCGTCTTTTTTGTGGACGCCGACGATTACATCGATGCCCAGACGGTCGAGCGCGTGCTGCATTCCATGGAGTCTGCAGATGCCGAGGTCGCCGTCTTTGGCGGCGTCTGTGAACCTGCCGATGCTGCCCCCAAACGCGTCCAGCAACTCATGAGCCCCAAAGCTGGTGCCTTCGGCGCCCGTGATCCCCAACTGCTGTTCCATTCGAATGCGCAGCCCTATGCCTGCCGTGCGGCTTTTTCGCGCGAGCTGCTCAATCGCGAAGGCATTCGCTTCGCCCCCGGTTTGGCTTTGGGCGAGGACGTCGTCTTCCAATTCGCGGCTTATGCGCTTGCCCGCAAGACCGTCGTCATGCCGGACAAGTTCTACCACTACGTGATGGAGAGCGAATCGGCGACGCACGAGTTCAACAGTGCCGAGGCTCGCGCCAAAAAACTTGACGCCCACATGAGGATGCTCGAGGAGGTCTTGGAGGACTGGGCGGCCTACGGTCTTTTGGACCTGTGTCCCGGTGAGCTGATAACCTGGTTTTTGGACCTCATTGTGTTCGACCTGGCGCGCTTGGATGCCGATGACTTCCATCGCGTGGCGGCTCGCGTCAACATGGACCTTACGACGTTTTTGGGAACGGAGTGGACGGATATGCCTGCCAAGGGCGCCGTTTGCCGTGTTGCCCACAAGTTCGTTGCGACGACCTCGGGCGTTTCGATGGCAGACGCCACGCTGTTCTATCTTTCGACTCGCGGTCTCAAAGCCTGTCTGGAGCGCTTTCTCTAATTCCAAGCGCTGCCGCCCGCCGCAGCTCGGCTGCTAAAATAACCCTGTTACACGCTATTCAACAGGAGGTTCTCTTGCAGAACTCTGATACCCCTAAAGTTTCGCTGCTTGTCCCCATCTGCAATGTCGAACGCTACCTGCGCGAGTGCCTCGATTCCGCCGTGGCTCAGACGCTCAAGGACATCGAGATCATCTGTATCAACGACGGCTCCACCGATAGCTCGCCGGATATCATCCGCGAGTACATGGAGCGCGACCCCCGTGTAAAGATGATCGATAAAGCCAACAGCGGCTACGGCGACTCGATGAACCGCGGCCTGGAGATGGCTCGCGGCGAGTACGTGGGCATCCTTGAGTCCGACGACTTTATGTTTGAGGACTCGCTCCAAAAGCTGGTCGCCAAGGCCGATGCCGAGCATGCCGATGTGGTAAAGGGCGACTTTTACCTGTATTGGTCCACGCCCAGCGAACGCCGTGAGCTGTTTGGGATCATCGACGAGCATATGACGGGCGCCGCTTATCGCCCCGTCGATCGCCCGGGCATCTTCTACCGCAAACCTTCCATTTGGTCGGCTATCTATCGGCGCGAGTTCCTCAACGACAATCAGATTCGGTTCCTTCCCACGCCGGGTGCTTCGTATCAGGATGCGGGTTTTAACTTTAAGGTCTGGGCATGCGCCGAGCGCGTTGCGTTTATCGCGGACCCCATTTTGTGCTATCGCCAAGACAACGAGAAGAGCTCCGTTAATTCGCCCAACAAGGTGTTTTGCGTGTGCGACGAATATGCCGAGATGCAACGCTTTTTGGATGAACGCCCCGAGCTTAAGGCTCAGCTTCAGGGCATTTTAATGCGCATGAAGGTCGATACGTACCGTTGGAATGATGAGCGCCTGGTCGATGAACTGCGCGAGCAGTTTTGGGAGAAGGCCTCTCCCGAGCTCAAGGCCGACTGGGATGCCGGTCGCTTTGACCTGTCGCTGTTCGATCCACGTGGCGAGACCGACTTGCGCCTGATGGTCAAGTCGCCCCGCGCCTATATCGATTCGCGCTTTGACTTTAAAAAGCCGGGCAAGCTCAATACGTTTAAGCATTACTTTAAGATCGGCGGCCTGCCGCTGGTCTGGCGCGTGCTGACGTATCAGCGCACCTACGGTGATAATCCGCACCCCGATGACGTTCCGGTCGTACAGTAGGAGCACTTGACTATGGCTACCCCCAAGATTTCCGTTGTCGTTCCCATCTATAACGTGGAGGAGTGCCTGGCCTGGTGCCTGGACTCCCTGCTTGCGCAGGACATGCCCGATTGGGAAGGCGTGCTGGTCAACGACGGCTCGCCGGACGGTTCGCGCGATATTGCGGCTGCCTATTGCGAAAAGGACGCGCGCTTTACGCTGGTCGATAAGGAGAACGGCGGTCTGTCGAGCGCGCGTAATGCAGGCATCGCTGCGTCCACGGCGCCTATCGTTGCGTTTTTGGATTCCGACGATCGGTTTACGCCCGATGCGTGCCGTGTAATCGTCGATGCCTTTGAGCGTGAGGATTGCGACGTTTTGACCTTTGGCGCGAACCCGTATCCGCTGGAGGCGGGGTATCCGTGGCTTAACTATGTGCTGAGCCCGCGCGATGTGTCGTTTGAAGGCTATAGCTCTGACCTACTGTTTAAGGAAGCGTCTCGCCCCTTTGCATGGCGCACCGCTTGTAAGCGCGCTTTTTTGCTGGCCAACGGGATTGTGTTCGATGAAACCGTTAAATATGGCGAGGACCAGGTTTTCGATTTTGCCGTGTACGGTCGCTCGCGCAAGACTGCGCTTATCTCGAACAAGCTGTACGACTATCGCGTGGCACGCAAAGGCTCGCTCATGGACACCATGCGCTATGACGACGAGACACGTTTGCTGGAGCACGTGAAGATTTACTCAGCGGTGCTGGCCGATTGGCGCCGTGATGGGCTCGATGCCCAGCATGCCGATGACCTGGCATACTTCCTGTGTGATCTGGTACTGTACGATGCGCTCAGGCTGCTGAGCTCGGGCTGCGGCAAGGTGTTCGCTGCCGTTGCCGCGGCGCTTGACGGTTCTGCCGTGGGCGGCGATGCTGCGCTCGCACAATGCGCTCCTTCTGTTGCCGCTATGGTGCGCGCGGCGCTTGCCAGCAAGGCCCCCAATGCCCGTGCATGCAAAAAGCTCATGTTCGATTACGACGTCTTGAGGTTTGGGCGTCTGGGTGCCT